>CAZLAL010000085.1:0-3359 GCA_964557455.1 uncultured Dehalococcoidales bacterium | reverse complement strand
GGTCAGCGTGTTTTACACCTCACCTACAGCCGTGAGGATGTTCATGGGATATGGAGAGGAGATGCTGAAGAAGCATAACCTCAACAGTCTGGAGCTTCTCGGGAGTGTGGGAGAGGCCATTAATCCTGAGGCCTGGCTCTGGTTTTACCGCCATGTCGGTGGTGAAAGATGTCCCATTGTTGATACCTGGTGGCAAACTGAAACGGGTGGTATCATGATTTCACCTTGCCCTGGAATAGAGTGCATGCCTTTGAAACCAGGGTCGGCAAATTTTCCGTTGCCGGGGGTGGATGCTGATGTGGTTGGTGAAGATGGTAAGCCAGTGCCGCCGGAGCAGAGGGGTTTCCTGGTGATAAAGCGACCATGGCCTGGGATGCTCCTGGGCATACATGGGGCCCCGGAACGCTATAAGAAGGCCTATTGGTCGCGGTTTCCCGGCGTTTACTATACTGGCGACTACGCGGTGAAGGATAGAGATGGATACTTCTGGGTCTTGGGGAGGGCTGATGAGGTGCTTAAAATCGCCGGGCATAGAATAGGCACTGCTGAATTAGAGGGCGCTATGATTTCACATCCTCAAATAGTCGAAGCAGCGGTTGTGGGCAAAGAAGACAAGGTCAAGGGTGAGAGCATCGTCGTCTTTGCCAGGCTCAAAGAGGGCGCTGAGCCTTCTCCGGATTTGAAGAAAGACCTGGCCGGGCACATGCGAAAAATGGTGGGCCCTATAGCAGTCCCGGAGGAAATCTATTTCGTGGCCAGTCTGCCCAAGACGAGGAGCGGCAAGGTCCTGAGGCGGGTCTTGAAGGCTGTGGCTAATAATACCAGCGTAGGAGACCTGACAACTCTGGAGGACGAAAGCTCTATCAAAGAGATAATCAGCGTTTATCAAGAGCTCAAAAGAGGGAACGAAAAGCAAAAGCAGGAGCCCGCGAGACATTAATCCTCCTTAGCGCAATAGTCACAGTGTTCTCTTCTTAAAGACCGCAGGTTAGGCGCATGGCTCGGCGGTTAGTTGTTGAGTCGCACTGGTTCCAGGAGCCGCTCATTTTGATTCGGGGCAACCTGCGCGATTTCTGTATCAGTGTCTATCAGCGGCGACCACACAAGATTACATTGGCCCGCTCTCCCTCGTACTGATGCTCGGTAGTAATCAGCCACTCAGTACGTAGGTTTTGACAGCCTCGTCAATTAATGGTACGATAAAATATACAATCTACAGATTGTAGCCAAAGTGAATGATGACAGTATGGTTAATTCGGTTGGGGAGGGGAGCCAGGGGGTGGTAATAATTGGATACCGACGATAGTCAGCTTTTGTTAGCTTCTCTACTTTGCCTAGACGTTCCAGCTTTCTTGTCCTACGCTGATGCAGCTTGCACTTACTGGAAGAAGTTCAGTAGTAAGCAAATTTCAAATCTCCGTCGGACCGCATGTTAACGATGAACATTAACGGCCTGTACGTAATATTGTTTTGCCTGTCTATGGCCTTTGCCGCTTTTTTCTGCAGTGCCGAGGCCGCTTTCCTTAGTATCCAGAAGCTGCGTCTGCAACACCTGATTCAGAGCGGACATCCTTCCGCCCGGAAAGTGGCAAGGATTGCGGCGGAGCCCGAGAGGTTTCTTGCTACAGTTCTTCTAGGTATAAACTTCTTTGAGACGGCGGTAGCCACTCTGGGCACAATCATCGCAGTCTCATTAATCCGGAACGCAAACTGGGCAGTAACCGTTGCGACCATCGTTATCACAATAGTAACGTTAGTTTTGGTTGAGCTTGTTCCTAAGAGCCTGGCACTCCGCTACGGAGAAAGGCTGGCCCTGAAATATGCTAGGCCTATAGAAATCATTTCGACTACTCTTTATCCTCTAGTTCACATCTTGAACCGCATCGGTGTTAGGTTTACTAAGTTAGTCGGGGAGAGCGAAATTCCCAAACCGACCATCAGTGAGGAGGAATTTCGTACGGCTATCAATATAGGTGAGGCTGAAGGGGTGGTGGAAGGCAGTGAGGCGGAGATGTTGCACAAGGTATTTGAGTTTACCGACCGGCCTGTAAGCAAGATAATGGTTCCCAGAACTGAAATTACCTGGGTGGAGCTAGGCACCAGGCTGAAGGATTTTCTGGAGCTCTATGCCAGAAGACGCTACAGTCGGTTTCCTGTGTACAAGGATAATACCGACAACGTGGTGGGTATATTGCACTCCAAGGACGTGCTGATGACATTGACCGGTGAATGTGCCATTAAAGATAGCGTCATTGACGATTTGGTGCGCCCGGCCTATTTTGTGCCTGAGAGCAAAGCTCTGGGAGAGCTTCTGGCTGAGATGCGGGACAGTGGATACCATGCCGTACTCGTGGTAGACGAGTTCGGGGGTATTGCAGGAATGGTTACCCTGGGTCAGCTGACTGAGGAGATCGTGGGCGATATTCGTGATGAGCTGACGGGTACAGAAAGGGACTTCCTTGTCACCGGCGACAGCGTCTTTCAACTCGATGGAGGGCTTAAAATAGAGGAAGCTAACGAGGAACTGGGGTTGAATCTCCCCTGCGGTGATTATGAGACCGTCGCTGGTTTTATTCTCAGCCACCTTGGCCAGATACCAAAGCAAGGGCAACACTTTAAATACCAGAACTTGAAATTTGTTATCACTGAAATGCGTGGAATGAAGATAGAAACGGTAACGGTAACTAAGGAAAAGAGTGTTGCTGCATCGTAAACTTGTTTCATCCCGCTCATAATAACAGGGTAAGACCAGCCCACAATTATGTCTCTCGCCCTCAGCGAAGTGAGGCGACCTGAGGAGGCCTTTTGAAGCTTATCTTAGTCAGGCATGGGGAAACCTATTGGAATAAGGACAGGCGTGTCCAGGGAGGCGATAGCGATATCGAACTGAATGACACCGGATTGAAGCAAGCTAGTAAGTTAGCAGTTTTCCTCAAGAATGAGCCCATTACCGCTATAGTCTCCAGTCCTTTGCGGAGAGCTATGGCTACAGCACAAGTTATAGCTGACTATCATCAGTTACCCGTGGAGATTGATGAAGGGCTTAAGGAACTCAAAGTTGGTGACCTGGAAGGCGTATCTATTTCGGGTTTACGCACTACATTCAGCCGCTTTCTACTGAAATGGTGGCAAGACGGGGAAGCAACAAAGCTTCCCAATGGAGAAAGTCTTCTTGAATTACAGGAGAGATCTTGGAAAGTTATTGAAGGTCTATTAAAAAGAGCTAATGGCGGGACAGCGCTGGTAGTCAGTCATTACTTCGTTACTCTAGCCATCATTCTCAAGGCTTTGGATTTGCCTCTGGACTGCTTCATCAAATTCAAACTGGACCTCGGCGCAATAAGCATCCTGGAGTTTCT
>CAZLAL010000084.1:0-2613 GCA_964557455.1 uncultured Dehalococcoidales bacterium | reverse complement strand
CCGGTTCAGAAAACGCTCTCCCCCCCGTTTGACGGCCGAGTCAATACGCTCTATTTCAACCATATCAACGCCGATAGCCACCACTTAGCTCCCCCTTCTGGGACGCTTCGAGCAGCCCAGCCAACCCACCTGACATGGCAGCAGACTATAAGATTGGCAAGTATCTGCTAATCTCATAGTCAGTAACATGGATGCGATAGCGGTCCCATTCTATCTTCTTATTCTGGATAAAAGCATTGAAGACATGCTCGCCGAGGGCTTTTCTGACCAGTTCGCTCTTCTCAGTGAGCTGAATCGCTTCAAGGAGACTAGCTGGCAGACTGCCAATTCCCCGCTTCCTCCGTTCCTCCTCGGACATGTGATAAACATTCGCTTCCACAGGTTCCGGTGCCTCCAATCTCTCTTCAATTCCTGCCAGCCCGGCGGCCAGCATTACACTGAAGCACAGGTAGGGGTTACATGCGGGGTCAGGGGAACGCAACTCGAATCTGGTCGCATCTTCGTTGCCCGGGCTATATTCTGGCACTCTAATAAGATCGGACCGATTGCGTGTTGCCCAAGAGATATAGACCGGCGCCTCCCACCCTGGCACGAGTCGTTTATATGAGTTGATCCACTGGTTGGTAACCATAGTGAACTCGGGAGCATATTTCAGAATTCCCGCGAGAAATTGCAGGGCTATTTTGGATAGGTGATACTTACCGTTCTTGTCAAAGAAAATGTTCCGGGCGCCCTTGAACAGCGACTGGTGAACGTGCATGCCGCTACCATTAACCCCAAAGACCGGCTTGGGCATAAATGTAGCGTAGACCCCGTGTTTCAGGGCCATCTCCTTGACCACAATGCGGTAGGTCATGACGTTATCGGCCATGCTCAAAGCATCGGCATAACGCATGTCTATTTCGTGTTGACTAGTAGCAGCCTCATGATGGGACTTGTCAATACTTATTCCCAGGGCCTCCAGTGCGAGTACAGTCTCCCTCTTGAGATCGTGAGCCCCATCTGGGGGGGTCATGTCGAAGTATCCTCCCGCATCCAGACCCTCGCAGCTATTTGAATCCTTAAAATAGAAATATTCGAGTTCGGGGCCAACATAGTAGGTGTAGCCAAGCTTCGCAGCGCGCGCTAGGTTCTTCCTCAGCACGAACCTGGGATCACCGTCAAAAGGCTGACCTCCGGGTTTCAAGATGTCACAAAACATGCGGGCCACTGCTGCGTGCTCTTTGGGTACCCAGGGGAGTACTTGAAAGGTGTTAGGGTCAGGCATGGCAACCATGTCGCTTTCATCAATACGCGCGAAGCCTTGGATTGAGGAGCCGTCAAAACCCATCCCTTCTTCCAAAGTGGCCTCCAATTTGTCTATGCCGATAGAAAGGCTTTTGAGGAAACCGAGAATATCGGTGAACCAGAGCCACACAAATTTAACGTCATGCTCCTTTGCGACTTTTAGAACATGTTGCTTTGCTTCCTGTCTGTTTTTCTTGTCCGTCATGTTTTGCCTCCTTATTCCGTACATTATATCAAGCTTTCCCTATTTCTTTATGCTGTTCATTTCGGGGCTCTCCATTATTGGCTTAAGTAGCATTGTTGTCCTCTTAGCCGGTGCCAACGCGCATCGCATTCTCTATCGGCAGGATATAGAGCTTGTCATCAGCTATCTCTCCAGTCGTTGCCACTGTAGTGATGATATCTGGCGTTCTGACGACAGCTTCATCGAAGAGGGCTATTTCGCGACTCTAGTACTGAGCAGTGGCCCGATTTTCCCTTCGCCCACATGCTACCGCATTAAAGATTCAGCGCATTCCTTTGCCAAGACTGCACGAAATGTAGGATAGAAACTCAAGGGGTTACGACTTTACATGAAGGTATTTTGTCAGATAGCAGGCGGCAATTCAGAGGCAATACGCTAAGCCGGATTGATCAGACTCAAATCACTTTGACTGCCGTCCCATAGGCCACCATCTCAGCAGCCGCAGACATCACCATCGAGGTTGCAAATCTAGCACCTACTATAGCATTAGCACCCATCTTCTCAGCTTGGTCAATCATTCTCTGGAGTGCCTCTTCCCGGGCTTGTGCCAGCATTACGGTATACTCCTTGACTTCGCCGCCAACGAGATTCCGCAGGCCAGCCATAAGGTCATGCCCAACATGCCTGGCTCTTATGGTGCTGCCCCTGACCAGGCCCAACGTTTCCGTTATCTTTTTGCCTTCTAACTGCTCTGTGGTCACTACAATCACTTTTGCACCTCCTTGAATTTCTCCTTCTCCTCTTTGGATGCCCGATATCTTTCCCAACCGAGCGACGCCAGGAGTATGACAAGTCCCACAGCTATGGCGGCGATGGCAATCTTAACCGGCAAGGGCAGTGACAAGGCCAAACGAAAGAACCAGTAGAGCCCCCAGCCCATCAAAATGCCCAAGCCCACTGCCAGCAAGATACCGCCGATCCTCCTCAATTCATTCCTCCCTGAATTTGTTAGTGATGGGCAGTCTCCTATCCCGGCCGAAGTTTCTGGGAGTTATCTTGATTCCAGGGGCAGTCTGGCGGCGTTTATATTCGCTCCTGTCTACCAGGCGAGCCACCCTTATAACTGTATCGCGGTCAAAACC
>CAZLAL010000083.1:0-3256 GCA_964557455.1 uncultured Dehalococcoidales bacterium | reverse complement strand
GAAAGAGCAAGGCGGGGGCAAGATTATCAATGTTGCTTCAATAGCTGGGATCACCCCTGATATCTTGCCGGTTTACTCGATAAGTAAGGCGGGCGTGATCATGGCGACAAAAGTGATGGCACAGCAGTGGGCGCAGTTTAACATCAGGGTCAATGCGATAGCGCCGGGCCTGACTAAAACCCGGTTCAGCCAGGCGCTGTGGGGGAATCCGGATATTGCGCAGGCAGTGGTAGCGAGAACCCCATTAGGCCGGGTAGCCGAAGCTGAGGAGATGGTTGGTGCTGTGATTTTTCTGGCTTCCGAGGCTTCCAGCTATGTGACGGGGCATGTTCTAGTTGTAGATGGCGGCACTGTTATATAGGAGAATACTTCGAATTCGGTACACAGTGAAGCCAGATTAGATTTGGCAGACAAGAAAACAGGCAGCTTTTGATGTGTGGCTGAGTTAATTGGGTGCAAGGGATAGGCACTTCACAGGTAGGACATGTGCTGTTGAAGTGATGAGGCTGAGGTATAACCGGCCTAAATCTTGTCTCTGAGACTAGGGCCGAGCAAGATTTGCACACGGTTTCGGCCCTTTTCCTTAGCCCTGTGGAGAGCTTCGTCAGCGCGAGAAATCAAGGAAGAAGAGTCTTCAGCTCGCTCCCACTCGACTAATCCCTGACTGACAGTAACAGTGAACATATTTCCGTGGGGATCTTTCATCTGGGCATTCTGGATTACACCGCGAAGTCGCTCGGCCACAACCCAGGCTGAGGAGAGATTAGTTTTCTGTAGGATGATGACAAATTCCTCGCCGCCATATCGCCCGACTGCATCTGTATCACGCACATTATGACGAATGGAAGTGGCAATTTGCTCCAAAATATTATCTCCGGTGAGGTGCCCGTAACGGTCATTAATCTTCTTGAAATGGTCTATATCCAGCATAATCAGACTGAGAATTTCCCTGTAGCGGTTGGCAGAGTTTATTGACTCATGCAGCTTGCCTAAAATTGCTCGTCGATTGTACAAGCCGGTTAATGCATCAATAGTGGCCAGTCTTTCCAGTTGTTCTTCATCGGCCTTAGCTTGTTGTAGTTCGGTCCACCTATTGAGTGCAACATCAATAGAATTGATTAGGCTTTGCTGTGATAGGCTGTTCTTTGGCAGGTAATAAACCGCTAGCTCTTGAGGAGCCTGGGCCGCGATTTTTTCGGTTCGGGAACCGGTCAGTACAACCATGGGAGCAAGCTGTTTTCTTTGGATTTCGGCGAGCCATTCCATCCCTGATTTTGTGGATATTTGATCGTCCATTAGAACCAGGTCAATTCTGCCCTTATCCAGGGCGTTTTGGATTTCCTCGCTATGCGTAGGTTCTAGTAGCGCTATTTCTCTGTCAGTTGTGTGATGCAAATATCCCCGCAAGAGCTCGCGGTCTGACGGGTCATCACAGCAGAAGAGAATCTTCATCAATCTTTGGGTTACTTCCTGTGTCATGGCTGCTCCTTACGTACCACTTTGTAAAGGACGACCTAATGCCTTTCGATCATGTCTTGCTTGCCAGCGCGCGTCGCGTTTTCTTAACATCCGTTTGCGTCCTAATTAATCTAGCTAGCATTGGCGTCTTACGGTTTTGCGTGGATGTATTTAGTTATATTTAACTAATTTAGGTCTGGTTTTACTATATCATAGCTGTTGATTGGTGTAAATAGTCTTTTGGTGGTACTTCTCGTAGGCCGGATGTACTACACAAGGGAATGGAGACATCGCTTGCCGGCCGAGAATTTCTAGGACAGGAAGAGTCGAAACCTGCTGTCCAATGAAAGTGCTGCCGTAGCTGAAGGGACCGCAAGTTTTAAGGGTAAATGGCCAGAGATTCCAGCCCTGTAGTCTCAGGAAGATGGAACATGAGATTCATATTTTGCACTGCTTGCCCTGCTCCTCCCTTGACGAGGTTGTCCAGGCAGCTAACGACTATAAGCCTGTTTGTCCGCGAATCAATAGTGGGATGAATAAGGCAAAAGTTGGTTGCCCAGACGTGCTTGGTATGGGGAGGCGTGGTCGTTATTTGGACGAACGGGGCATGGCTGTAGAAGTCGCGGTATAGCTGTTCTAGACTGTCCTTCGTGACCAGATGACTATCAGCCAGTTTGGCATAGCAGGTAGTAAGTATGCCTCTGGTCATGGGCACCAGATGAGGCACGAAGGTTATCGAGGGAAGGAATGACGGCTCCAGTGCCTGCAATTCTTGTTCTATCTCGGCCAAGTGGCGGTGCCCCTGCAATGAGTAAGCGCGGATGTCCTCGTTGACCTCGGCATAATGGGTAGCCAGGCTGAGGGTTCTGCCGGCGCCCGAGACGCCTGATTTGCTATCGACCACTATATCGGGATGGATAAGTCCCTCTTTGACTGCGGGGGCCAGGGCCAGGATAGCACCAGTGCTATAGCAGCCCGGGTTGGCCACCAGCGAGGCCTGTGCAATGTTCTCCGCATGTAACTCAGGGAGGCCAAAAACCGCGTCTTTCAGTAAGTGAGACGATGGATGAGCGAATCCGTACCATTTGAGATATTCGGCGGCATTCTTTAGTCTGAAATCAGCACTGGCATCGACAACCCTGATTCCTTGTTTCAGCAAAGATGGTACTACGTCTACACTGCTCTTATGGGGCATAGCTGAGAAGGCGACGTCCAGTTGGGCATCAAGGTCGCCTTCAATTACGTAGTTGGTTCCCGCGAAGGCAGGGAAGATATCGCCTAGTCTCTGCCCGGCTGAGCTTCTGCCGGTGACAGTGACGAGGTTGACGCGGGGGTGTTGGTAAAGCAAGCGGAACAGTTCGGCACCGATGTAGCCGGTGACATTTATTATACCTGCTTTTACTTCTGCCATTGTATCCAAGGATTATACTATATGTTGTTCGATTCAAGGAGATTCAAGGTGGCCAGATGGCTGAATGCCTAAGGCTCCGACTTAAGGGAAGCCCGAGACTCCAGACACCGCATCTTTGCCTGGAAATCAGGCAAAGGACAAATAGGGAAGAACCTGGATGTCCATAGCGCGCCTTCAATCAGGGCTCGTGTGGACTTGTGCACCCTTATACAAGCCTGTTCTCAACTTTCACGCCATATCTGGCACGCACCCCAATGTCCCGCTTAGCAAATAGCTGGCTGCATCGGCTGCACGGGAACGTTGCTCATTTCTTCGGGGAGCCGTACATCTTCTGGAATCTTTCCAGCATCTTCCGTGGCGTTACGGTGGGCCTTTCATATTTAGGCA
>CAZLAL010000082.1:0-3260 GCA_964557455.1 uncultured Dehalococcoidales bacterium | reverse complement strand
TGGTGGCAATATCCACGCACTTGCCATATTCGGGCCGGGCCGTGCCCTCCATCAAGCCCTTTATCTCGCGCCACTGCCGGCGCACCTCGTCTATGATTGCTACGGTGGTGACTCCGACTGCCTTCATGCTCATGGCGCAGAAGATGGGAGGGATAAGGGCGCCGATAATGATCCCGACAATAACGGGTGTACTCAGCAAGCTCAATGCCTCAGGGAATGGCTCCAGTTGACCCGTGCTCGTCGAGACTGTCACTATCCCGGCAGCCATAGCGTAGGCCAGGATTAGGCCCAGGGCATTCATGGCAGCAGCGCCAATGGCGAATCCCTTGCCGGTGGCGGCCGTGGTGTTCCCCAGAGAGTCCAGAGCATCGGTCCTCTCGCGTACCTCGGGAGGTAACGCCGCCTGAGTGGCGATGCCCCCGGCATTGTCGGCTATCGGTCCATAGGCATCGGTGGCCAGTGTTACACCCAGGGTGGATAACATGCCCACGGCAGCGAGGGCCACACCGTAGAAGCTGCCGAACTTGTAGGCTACGATGATAGCCAGGGCTATCAAGACTATCGGCGGCCATGTGCTCATCAGGCCGGTGGCAAAGCCTCGAATTATGGTCGCGCCGGCGCCGCTCGTGGAAGCTTCAGAAATTTCCTGCGTCGGCTTGAAAGCATAGGACGTGAAATAGTTTGTGGCCTCCCCCATTAGTGCGCCTGCCACAAGGCCGGCCAGCATGGCCCAGAAGAGACCGAGGTTACCACCCAAACGCCAGATGATGAGAAAGCCAAACACTGCCGCCAGTACCGTGGCGGTCAGCGTGCCCCGCCGCAGAGCTCCCAGAAGGGCGCTCATCTCCAGCTTCTCGCCGACCCTGACCATGAAGCAGCCGATCACGGAAGCCGCAATGCCGGCGGCCATGATCAGGAGAGGCAGCCACCAGGCCCGCTGCAAAGCAATCTCGGGAGAAAGTGTGGGGAACAGCACTCCCTTGACCCACGGCGCTAGAACGACGCCCACCGTGGTAAGCGTCATAGTGCCAACAGCAGTTTCTACATAGGACTCAAACAGGTCGGCACCCATACCGCAGACATCGCCGACATTGTCGCCGACGTTGTCAGCTATGACGGCGGCGTTCCTGGGATCATCCTCGGGTATCCCCGCCTCCACCTTGCCCACCAGGTCGGAACCGGCGTCTGCCCCCTTGGTGAAGATGCCCCCGCCCACCCTGGCAAAAAGAGCAACCAGTGAAGCACCCGTGCCGTAGGCGGGGATGATGTACAGAAACTTGTAATCGGGGAGGTCATGCCATATGAAGTAGAGAATAGATAGCCCTATGATGCCGATGCTCACCACCGTCAGTCCCATGACTGCCCCACCCCGGAAGGAAACTCTCAGCCCCTGATTCAGGCCCTTCTGTGCCGCAGCGCAGGTACGGCCGTTAGTCCTCAGGGCCATGTTCATGCCGGCATAGCCGGCACCCATAGAACATATGGCGCCAAATACAAAAGCTACCGCCATCTCCCAGCCCAGGGCTGGAATGACTGCCAGGATAATCGCTACTACGACTACCACGATGGCCAGGGTGCGATATTCTCTGTGAATAAAAGCCAGTCCGCCCTCTTTGATGGCGGCAGAAATCTCCCTGAGCTTCGCTGGGCCCTCGTCCTGCCGCAGAACATAGCGCACAAAATATGCCACCACAGCGGCCCCCACAATCCCGACGATGATACAAATCCAGACTAGGTCCATGGCTCTACCTCCTGCGCAGGCACAAAATTAGGGCACTCAAGCTATATCCCGGTGCCCTCTCTCTTGTTTGCTAGCATGCCTACTAGGGACGTCAGTTTAATACAAAAGGCACCAGTCGTCAATGATTGGAGTCGCTTACATTGCAGTGCGAAGAGACATTGACCGCGGTCGATGCTGGGTAGTAAAATCAGCCCTCGAAGCGAATAAAGAACAGGCAGAAGCCCCCGGTAGCCTTCCGGAGACGGGAATTTAAGGGTGCCGGGACAAGCCGGCGGTCGTGTATGACCCTTCAAAAAGGGCCTTAGAATGGTCAGTAAAGGAGTTAGAAATGGATTTTGAATTTACGGAAGACCAGAAGATGTTTCAATCTATGGTGCGGGATTTCTGTGCGGCCGAAATCGCACCTCACGCTGCCGAATGGGACGAGGCGGAGGAGTTTCCCTATGCTGTCATTAAGAAGATTGCTGCTGCGGGCATGAATAGTGTTCACTTTCCTGAAGAATACGGGGGCAACGGGGACGAGGTGACCTTTGCCATAGCCACTGAAGAGATTGCGCGCGCCTGTGCCGGCATAAGCGTCGTGTATCTCGTCAGCCTTGGCCTGGGTATGTATCCCATCGTCATGCACGGCAACCAGCAGCAAAAGAAGGAGTACATTTCCCGTGTGATTAACGGGGCGATAGTGGCCTTCGCCTTGACTGAGGCTATGGCCGGCAGTGATGTCGCCGGTCTGGAAACAAAATATGCCCGGGAGGGCGATTATTATGTTCTGAACGGCCAGAAGATTTTCATAAGCAATGGTGCCGAAGCCGAATTCGTGACCACCTTTGCTACGAAAGACAAATCGATGGGCTATCGTGGCATCAGCGCCTTCGTGGTGGATAAAGGCACCAAAGGCTTCTCGGTGGGCAAACTGGAAAGGAAAATGGGACTGCACCCTGCCTCGGTAGCGGAGCTTATCTTTGATGACTGCAAAATACCTGTGGCCAATATGCTGGGCGAGGAAGGGAGAGGTTTCAGGGTAGCTCTGGAAGGTATAGACGCCAGCAGGGTCAGCATAGCCGCTCAAGCGCTGGGTATTGCTCAAGCCGCTTATGATGCGGCGGTGGCCTACGCCAAGGAAAGGAGACAGTTCAGCACTGAACTTGCCCGGCTTCAGGCAATCCAGTGGATGATTGCCGATATGGCTACCGATATAGATGCCGCGCGGCTGCTGGTCTACAGGGGCGCCTGGTTGACCAAGAAGGAAGGGAAGGCTCCTGCTAAAGAAGCGGCCATGGCCAAGGTTTTTGCCTCCGAAGCAGCTCATAGAGTCTGCCACAAGGCAGTGCAGATATTTGGTGGCTACGGCTACACCAGAGACTTTGCCGTGGAACGCTACTACCGTGACCAGAGAATAACCGAGATTTACGAAGGGACCTCGGAGATGCAGAGGTGGACAATTGCCCGCCAGGTGTTGGGCGTAAAGTAAAGGGGCTATCATGTTTACAGAGAAAACCTTGCGAGAAGCGGAGCAGGG
>CAZLAL010000081.1:0-4326 GCA_964557455.1 uncultured Dehalococcoidales bacterium | reverse complement strand
GGGATCGTAGATGCTATATTGCAGTTCGGGTACGGGGTTGCCACCAGGAAGTCCATATTTCCCGTAGGAGGAATGACCTGCGCCTCATGCGTTGCCCGGGTAGAAGAGGCTCTATCCGATGTACAGGGTGTCATTTCGGCTAGCGTGAATCTAGCCACTGAGAAGGCCACTGTGGAGTACCTGGAAGGCACGCAGCTGGCCGATATGCATCGTGCAGTAAAAGACGCTGGCTACGAACTTGGTCCAGAGGCGCAGGCTCTGGAAGACGTGACCACTGCCGCCCAGCGCGAGATTCGAGTTGTTAGGAACAGGTTTATCGTCGCTGCCATTCTTGCCTCAATAATCATGGTCCTCGGTTTCGTGCCTTCCTTTGCAGGCCGGCCTTATCTGCTATGGGCTCTGGCTACGCCGGTGCAGTTCTGGGCAGGATGGCGATTTTACCGCGGGGCGTGGGGTGCGCTGAAACATAAGACCTCCGATATGAATACCCTGATTGCACTGGGTACTTCGGTGGCTTATTTTTACAGCCTTACAGCCGTTATTTTACCGGGCCTGTTCGCCATGGGAATGACGGAACCGCATTTCTACTTCGATACGTCGGCCATGATTATAGCTCTGGTCCTACTTGGCCGTTTCTTGGAGGCTAGAGCCAGAGGGCAGACCTCGGAAGCGTTGAAGAAGCTCATCGGTCTGCAGCCGAAGACTGCTCTGGTTATCCGTGAAGGCCAGGAGAGAGAGATTGCCGTCGAGGATGTTCAGGTCGGTGACCTCGTTGTGGTGCGGCCGGGCGAACGGGTACCAGTGGACGGCGTAGTGCGCGAAGGCTATTCAAGCATTGACGAGTCCATGGTCACCGGAGAGAGTATGCCCGTGGACAAGAAGATAGGTGATGAAGTCATCGGTGCCACAATCAATGAGACAGGCAGTTTTCGGTTCGAAGCAACCAAGGTGGGTAAAGAGACGACGCTGGCGCGTATCGTTAGAATGGTGGAGGAAGCTCAGGGCAGCAAAGCTCCAATTCAGCGTCTTGCTGATGTTATCGCCAGTTACTTCGTGCCTGCGGTGATTGGCATTGCCATAGTAACCTTTGTGATCTGGTATTTCGTGGGGCCACCTCCAGCGCTTACCTTCGCCCTTTTGAACTTCGTTGCCGTGCTTGTTATCGCCTGCCCCTGTGCCCTGGGACTGGCTACTCCCACCGCGATTACGGTTGGCACGGGCAAAGGTGCTGAGCGTGGGATTCTCATCAGGAATGGCGAGGCCCTGGAGAGGGCTCACCAGATAAACACTGTTCTCCTGGATAAGACAGGCACTCTGACTCTTGGCGAGCCTGTGGTGACCGACGTGGTTGCAGCCTCGTTCTCTTCCCCGGACGAAGTCCTCCGGCTGGCCGCCTCCGCTGAGCACAGCTCCGAGCACCCGCTGGGCGAAGCCGTGGTCAGGGCGGCTCTGGAGAAGAAGCTGGAATTGACTACATACTCCCATTTTAGCGCCATCCCGGGACAGGGCGTCGAGGCTCTGGTGGAGGGCAAGACGCTCTTCCTGGGCAACCTCAGGCTGATGGAGGAGCGAGGTTTCTCTCTAGATGGACTGGGGCAGAAGTCCGCCGAACTCCTGGAACAGGGCAAAACAGTAATGTTTCTAGCGTGGAATAGCCAGGTATCGGGAATCATTGCTTTGGCTGACACCCTGAAGCCGGGCGCCAGAGAAGCAGTGCAGACACTGCGCAAGATGGGCATTGAATCAGCCATGCTCACCGGTGACAATCGGCGCACGGCCGAAGCCATTGCGCGCGAGGCAGGTATTGACCGTGTTCTGGCTGAAGTGCTCCCTGAGCATAAGGCTGGCGAAGTCAGAAAATTGCAGCAAGAGGGAAAAGTAGTGGCTATGGTCGGTGACGGCATTAACGACGCCCCGGCGTTGGCCCAGGCGGACATTGGCATCGCCATCGGCACGGGTACGGATGTGGCCATGGAGACAGGCGATATTACCTTGATTAGCGGCGATTTGATGGGGGCGGTAACTGCCATATCTCTGAGCAAACAGACAATGAGAACAATCAAGCAGAACCTCTTCTGGGCTTTTGCCTACAACATTGCCCTGATTCCGGTAGCAGCCGGCGTATTGTATCTTGCCTTCGGCAGGGGTGGCGTACCCTCGGGGCTTCATTTCATTCTGGGGGAGCACGGTTTCTTGAATCCGATGTTAGCCGCCGCAGCCATGGCCACCAGTTCCATAACTGTCGTGTCGAACTCGTTACGTTTGAGAAGATTCAAGCCAGCTAAGCTGGGCCATTGAGGAAAGGAGGTGCTCGATGGCTATAGACCCGGTCTGCCAGATGGAGGTGCAGGAAAGCAAGGCAGCAGCTACTTCTGAGTATAAGGGCAAGAAATACTACTTCTGTTCTCTTGGCTGTAAGAAGGCTTTCGATCAAAGTCCTGAGAAATACCTGGCCAAGGAAAAGAAGTAGACTTGTGGGGCGTAAACGCTATGTGGAAGTGCACTAATTGGCATCACGTGGAATTCAGCGCTGGCAGACTTGAACGCTGCCCGGTCTGCGGCTATGTGTCGGAGGCGATCTTCTCGATATGTGCCCCATTTGTGGCGCGCGCACAGACAGATTTCGGCGAGTAGTCTGGCCTGTTGGCAACAATTGTCTTTATGTGTATGATTTAGTAAGGAGGGTGTTATGAGCAAGTTTACAGAGGTAGCGAGAGCAGAAGAACTGAGCAGCGGAACCATGAAGAAGGTGATTGTGGAGGGGCGTGAAATCCTTTTAGCCAGAGTTGCAGATAACTACTACGCTGTTGATGATCGTTGCGCCCACATGAAGGGGGATCTATCACAGGGTAAGCTGGAAGGGGCTGTAGTCACTTGCCCTGTGCATGGCTCTCAATTTGATGTCACTAATGGGCACGTGGTGCGTTGGCTAAAGGGAGGGGTGATGTCCAAGCTCGGCGGCGTGCTTAAGCCGTCCAAAGGGCTTATGGCCTATAGTGTTAAAGTCGAAGGCGGCAAAGTACTGGTTGAAGTCTAGTGCTGGCTGGGGAAGGAGGGAGGAAGGATGTACTTGCAGGCAGCTAAGTCAACCATGATATAGATCACGTAGAGATGCCGGCGCCGCTAATGCCCAGGGAATACATTGGGCAGCGGTCCAGGAGGCGATTTCTGTTTGTCAGGACTCCGGACAGGAATGATTTGAGGGGGCCAAAATATGGCTGAATTATCTTTACCATTCCAATCTAAATATTTCCCCGTGAAGCGATTCTTCAATATTTACGAGAAGTCCCTGGAGGAGCCAGAGGAGTTCTGGGCGGAAGAGGCACGCCAGTTAGATTGGTTCAGAATGTGGGACAAGGTGCTGGAATGGGAGCCACCCTTTGCAAAGTGGTTCATAGGGGGGAGATTGAATGCCTCGCATATCTGCGTTGATCGTCATCTCGATACCTGGCGGAAGAGTAAAGTAGCTATATACTGGGAAGGTGAGCCGGGGGATGTCAGAGTCTTAAGTTATTCCACGCTATATCGTGAAGTTAACAGATACGCCTCAGTCTTGAAGAAGTGCGGTATCAGTGATGGGGATAAGGTTGCTTTATATCTGCCGATGATTCCGGAGTTGCCTATTTTTATGCTGGCATGCGCCAGAATCGGTGCCATTCACACAGTGATTTTCTCCGGTTTCAGTGCTCAGGCGTTGGCTGATAGGGTTAACGATGTGCAAGCCAAGATGATAGTAACCGCTGACGGAGGGTTCAGGAGGGGTAAGGTGGTGCCGCTGAAGAACATAGTCGACGAGGCTTTAGCTAGTTGTCCCTCGGTCGAGAGGGTTATCGTCGTCAAGAGGACTGATGAATCTGTCGCAATGAAGGCGCCGAGGGATTGCTGGCTGCATGAGAGGCTTATTGGAGCAGCGGAGTTCGTGGAGCCAGAGCCGGTGGAGTCAAATCACCCCCTTTATATACTGTACACTTCAGGTACTACCGGCAAGCCCAAAGGAATCATCCACAGTACAGGTGGCTATCTGGTCCAGAACTATTCTGCTTACAAGTGGGCCTTTAACCTTCGAGAGGAATCTGTCTACTGGTGCACTGCTGACGTCGGTTGGGTGACTGGCCATAGCTCAATAGTATATGCTCCGCTGGCACATGGGGCAGCCATTGTGCTTTATGAAGGGGCTCCCGACTATCCTACCATTGAAAGGTGGTGGGATATCATCGAGAAATATGGGGTCAGCGTGTTTTACACCTCACCTACAGCCGTGAGGATGTTCATGGGATATGGAGAGGAGATGCTGAAGAAGCATAACCTCAACAGTCTGGAGCTTCT
>CAZLAL010000080.1:0-4626 GCA_964557455.1 uncultured Dehalococcoidales bacterium | reverse complement strand
TCTCCAATCTGGGCTTCCAGACCGACGCCGGCGATTAACTCATTTATATACCAGACAAATTTTGAGGGCCGCAGCGTTATACTGTTCTTCAGCATGGGCGGCGACAATGCAGATAAGGCCGTGGCGAATATAACGGCCAAAATAGAGAAAAGTCATGGGAAGGTGGCAGGGTCTTTCGCCATAAGATCGTACAAAGCATCCGACGAGGAAATCATCGCCAGGGCCAACGAGGCTATTGAAAAGTATTTGAGTTAGACGCGTTCGTTCCCCAGTCCCACTTGCTCGCGCCAGTATGATTGTTCCTCCCCTAGCAGAAGTTTACAGGCAATTTCATTGACAATTCCTTATAGGAATTGGCTGCCGGCAGTCCTATGTTTGAGCGCGGTTGCTCGTTAAGGAGAGGTAAGTTAGAATAACAACGGCTGAGCAGCTGGAGGAAACGGAAAGTTGTCAGATATTATATTACATCAATCAATTCTGGCCGCTGCGTATATATTGAAAATGCGCTGATACATTCTAAATAGCAAAGAGAGGTGAGCATATGAACAAGATTGAAGTACTCAAGAGGTCTGATCTGTTTCGTGAGCTGAATAACGAAGAACTTAAGATAGTGGCGGAAATCGGTACTGATCAGGTATTTGATGCAGGAACAATCATCTACAAGCAGGGTGACGCCGCGGAGCAGATTGACGTGATTGAAGAGGGCCTGGTGGGGATTATTCTGGAGGTAGGGCCACTGGCACAACGCCAGGTCCAGGCGGCCGCTAACTTCGAGAGCTTCGGCTGGTCGGCTATGGTCCCCCCCTATACGCGTACAGCTACGGTTAAAGCCTTAGAGCAGACAAAGGTCATCGCCTTCGACGGACGAGAGTTGACTGCTTTTTGTACTGCCCATTGTGGGGAGGAAGGCTTTAAGATTATGCAGGCAGTAGCTCGCGTGATAGGTGAACGACTACGTCAAGCCTATATTCAATTGCTGGGCGTTACTGACGGACACTGAGCTGGCCCCAATATTGAGTCGTTGCTATAGATTGATATTTGATGTGACAAATCGGAGGAATGGCATCTTATGGGAGAAAAAGCACTTAGTTCTATGATGCACGAAGGGAGGATCTTCTATCCTCCTGCAGAGTTGAGTCAGAGGGCGTATATCAGGAGCCTGGAGGAGTATAAAGAGATTTATCAGAGATCCCTTGATGACCCCGAGGGTTTCTGGGGAGAAGCGGCCGAACAGCTAGATTGGTACAGGAAATGGGACAAGGTTCTGGTTGACGACTTTGCGGTAGCCAGGCACGAATGGTTTGTCGGCGGCAAACTTAACGTCTCGTATAACTGTCTGGATAGAAACGTCAAGACCTGGCGAAGAAACAAAGCAGCTTTAATCTGGGAGGGAGATATCGGTGACACCAGGACGCTTACCTATCAAGAGCTATATTATAGTGTGTCCAAGTTTGCCAACGTACTGAAGAGGCACGGAATCAGGAAGGGGGACCGGGTGACTATTTACCTGCCTATGATTCTGGAGTTGCCTATTGCCATGCTTGCCTGTGCCCGTATTGGGGCTATCCACAGTGTCGTTTTCGGTGGTTTCAGTGCCGAGGCACTGACAAACAGGATACTGGACTGCGATTCGAAAATGCTCATCTGTGTCGATGGCTATTACCGTAGCGGTCGAATTATCCGGAGCAAGGACAATGCCGATGAGGCTCTGGAAAAATGCCCGGCGGTGAAAGACGTGATTGTAGTTCGGCGCGCCAGCATTCAGGTAAAAATGGAACAGGGTCGTGACTACTGGTGGCACGAGGAAGTGCAGTCTGGAGATGTGAGCCCTGTCTGTGAGCCTGAGGTGATGGATGCCGAAGACCCGCTGTTCATCCTGTACACCAGCGGCAGCACCGGGAAACCTAAGGGAGTTCTTCACACTCAAGCTGGCTACCTGCTCTACGCCTACCAGACCTTCAAGTGGATATTCGATATTAAGGAAGAGGACACATTCTGGTGTACCGCCGATATTGGCTGGATTACAGGCCACACGTATATCGTCTATGGTCCTCTGGCCGCCGGATCCACCTGCATCATGTTCGAGGGTGTGCCCAACTATCCTCATCCTGATCGCTTCTGGGAGATGATTGAGAAGTATCAGGTTACTATCTTCTACACCGCCCCTACTGCTCTCCGTGCCGTCATGACAGAAGGGGATGACTGGCCGAACAAGCATGACCTGAGCTCGCTACGCATCCTGGGCTCGGTTGGCGAACCGATTAGCCCGGAAACATGGATGTGGTATTACAACATAATAGGGAAAGGCAAACGCCCCTTACTGGACACATGGTGGCAGACTGAGACCGGCGCCGCCCTGATCAGCCCACTGCCCGGAGCTACTCCCATGAAACCAGGCTCGGCTACGCTGCCGTTGCCCGGAATCGAGTTGGCCGTGCTCAGAGATGACGGCTCACCGGCCGACGTAAACGAAGGTGGGCATCTGGTAATCAAGCGCCCATGGCCTGGCCTGATGCGCCGGGTCTATGGCGACCCGGAAAGGTTCAAGAATACCTACTTCGTCCGGTTCCCCGGTGTTTATACGACGGGAGACGGAGCCAGAGTTGACGAGGACGGTTACTATTGGCTTATGGGCCGAATCGATGATGTTATCAACGTATCAGGGCATCGCATAGGCACGGCTGAAGTGGAAAGCGCCCTGGTATCCCACCCTAAGGTGGTGGAAGCAGCGGTGGTGGGTGTTCCAAATGAAATCAAGGGAACGGGCATATATGCCTTTGTTACCCTCATGGCCAATGTGGAGAAGTCCGACGAGTTGAAAAAGGAGCTGAAGGGCCACGTGCGAAAAGAGATAGGGCCCATAGCTACTCCCGACGCCATACAGTTTGCCGATGCTCTACCGAAGACGAGAAGTGGCAAGATCATGAGGAGAATTCTGGCCAAGATTGGAGCCGGTGATGTTGATAACATGGGTGACATAACCACCCTGGCTGACCCTTCGGTTGTACGTACACTGGTGAAACAAAGGCAAGGGGGATAAGGCGTTTTGTTTGTCCACGGGTTTAGGGGCAATGCTCTCTTTCATCTTTAAGCATCTTGCACTGGTCGGCTTTGGCAGCAGGTCAAGAGTCTGGCGGCTTTCACAATGGAGGAGTTCAGCACCAGTCCCCTGCGTGATGTGAATGTCTTCGCCGTTGTCTCTGGTAAGAGACGATGTCATGCTGTTTCAGGTGGGTAGCCTATTTGTTGCCAGGTGAGCTTACTACTGCGAACGTCACAAACCATTGCTCCTGCAGAGTATATCGAAAAAGGCCTGGCTGGAACTAATACTACAGTGTCACCCACGTGGTCGCTCATCGCACGCACTAGCTTATGATGAAGCTGTAAGCTATAATGGCGAGTGATATGTCGTGCGAAATATCCACGTCTAGGAAATCAGGGAGGAGTAGCATCGTCTGTGTTGGCTAGGCTGACATTCCTGGGCGCGGCGCAGAATGTTACAGGTTCCTCTTACCTATTGGAAGCCCAGGATACCCGTGTGCTCATCGACTGTGGCATGTACCAGGAGCGGAAGTACCAGGGGAGAAACTGGCAGCCATTCGCATTCGACCCTCAGTCCATCGATGCAGTCTTTTTGACCCATGCCCATCTCGACCATTGTGGGCTTTTGCCTAAGCTCGTACGTGATGGTTTCAAGGGTAAGATATACTGCACCCAGGCGACCGCTGACATAGCCCAGATTATCCTTCTCGATGCGGCAAAACTGCAGGAAGAAGATGCCGCATATAAGGCAAAACGGCACAGAAAAGAGGGGCGCAGCGGCCCTTATCCTGAGATACCTCTTTATACTGTAGAAGATGCCGAAGCAGTGGAGTCGCATTTTTGGGCCGTTGAGTATTTAAGTTGTATCAAAATCAATGACAAGGTCGAAGGCTGTTATTATGAAGCCGGTCACGTACTGGGGTCTGCCGTCATAGCCATAAATGTCCGACAGGACGGCGAGAACCGCAGAATAATCTTTTCCGGCGATATCGGCGAGCCCGACAGGCCGATAGTAAACGACCCGACCATGTTCGATGAGGCGGAATATATAGTTATAGAGTCGACTTACGGTGACCGTACCCACGAGGAACACAAGGCTATTGATGTTCAGAGGCAACTGCGCGATTGTATCAACAGGACCGTAAGCGCCGGGGGTAACGTGATTATTCCCAGTTTTGCTCTGGAGCGGAGCCAGGAACTGCTTTACCATTTGAACGAGTTGTTTCTGCGCAAGGAAATCCCGCCTTTGACTGTCTATCTGGATAGTCCTATGGCAATACGGATTACCGAGGTATTTGAACGTCATGCCGAGCTCTTTGACAAAGAGATGACGCAGCGCTTGCGCCAGGGTAGTTGCTTTTTTGGCTATGAAAACCTCAAGATGGTGCAGAGTGTCGAGGAATCCAAGGCCATCAATAACCTGAAGGGAAGCAGCATCATCATAGCGGGCAGCGGCATGGTAACCGGCGGCCGTATAAAGCACCATATCGTCAATAACCTCAGAAGGCCGGAAAGCACGATACTGTTTGTCGGGTATCAATCGGAGGGAACGCCGGGGAGGATATTGCTTGACGGGGCCAGGGA
>CAZLAL010000079.1:0-5504 GCA_964557455.1 uncultured Dehalococcoidales bacterium | reverse complement strand
GAAGCCTGCGGTTATCTTACAGGTCGTCAAACGGTTGCGCTGATTGACCTGCAGAAAATGCGGGCTGAGATAGTGCAGCTATAAATTGAGTTGCAGTTTCCGCTTCAGTCTGCCATGCCTCCCGACACCGACCGGACCAGCGTTGGAAATGAAGTATGGATGAACGTAGCAGGGAGTTGTTGAGGCTCACTGTGAAAGAACGAGATGCTGCAGCTCTTGTGCTGGGGCGGGCATTCAGCGAATATGAGTTGTTTCAGTACTATTTCCCTGATAAGAGGGAGCGGCGTGCGGTAGCCGATACGTTCGGCTTCATCTCGCTTTCCGTATGTCTGAAGTACGGCGAAGTTTACGCGTCTTCACAGAGACTGGAGGGTGTGGCAGCCTGGCTACCGCCGGGGAAGGCACCTTTCGGAGTCTGGCAAATCATACGCTCGGTACCGGCGTCGGTTCTTTTCAAGTTTGGACGCCAGGGCGCGAGTCGAATGATGGCCTACGGCAGATATGTAGATAAGCTCCACCGCAAGCTGGTTCCCTGCGCGCATTGGCATCTGCAAATCCTCGGAGTTGATCCGGCGCATCACGGACAAGGATTCTCGAGCCGCTTGCTGAGACCCCTACTGGAACGTATCGACCGCGAGCGGATGCCATGCTTCCTGGAGACGAACAATAGGAGAAACGTAGCGATCTACCGGCGGTTCGGATTCGAGCTTGTTTCAGAAGATAAGGTAGCAGGAACGGAAGTCACGATCTTCCCCATGTTGAGGACAGTGCAAACCATTTTATAGGGAATATATTGTCCTCAGGCTCTATTGACCCGGGTTGACATATTTGTACTAATTAAACTATGATATCTTCTGCAAATATATGGCGCAGATACGGCTAGACTATAGCTCCCAGGAACCACTCTATCGCCAGATAGCAGACGAAGTAAGAAGGCTGATTGCCGCTGAGGAATTCAGGCCCGGCGACCACTTACCTACGGTCAGGCAGCTGGCTCGTTCTCTGCAAGTAAACTACAACACTGTCGTGAGGGCTTATCTAGAGCTTGAACAGGAGCGTGTAGTAATCTCACGGCGCGGTGCCGGCACTATGGTAGCAGCTAAGGCGGATGACCCAGCCATGCGTACCACCCGACAGAAACACCTGTCGGATATTATGAGCGATGACATACTAAAAGTGCTGAGTCTTGGGTATAGTCCGGAAGAAGCGGAAGCAGCCTTCTATTTGCACCTGGCAAGATGGCGCGAGGAAAGACAAGCTTCAATCCCAACGCCGGTGCTAGCAGCTCATAGTAGCGAAGCTCAGAATAGCATACGCATAGTTGGAAGCCACGACCTGGCTCTAAATCTGCTGGTCAGCCTTCTTAGACAGCATGACAAAAAGCTGGCGCTGGAAGTTACTAATGCCGGCAGCCTGGGAGGACTGATTGCTCTCCATGAGGGAAGGGCTCATCTGGCCGGGATACATCTGCTGGACGAAGAAACAGGCGAGTATAACTATCCGTATGTCAAAAGGATGCTACCGGGTCGCGCAGTAGCAATAGTGCATCTAGCCTATCGAATCCAGGGACTTATGTTTGCCTCGGGGAACCCGAAGCACATCGCAGGGCTGGCGGATTTACAGCGTGCGGATGTTACCTTCACAAACCGGCAGAAAGGGTCCGGCACCAGGGTCTTGCTGGACCTTCAATTACGCCGAAATGGTATTCTCGCCTCTGATATCAGGGGTTACGAGAGAGAACTGGATACACATTTAGCTGTTGCTTCAACTATTAGCAAGGGGGAAGCAGATGTAGGACTGGGCATTGAGGCGGCCGCTCGCAGCTGCAATCTTGGTTTCGTGCCGCTTTTTCGCGAGCGATACGACCTCGTTATGTTGAAGGAGAGCTATGAGAGCAGTCTGTTTTCGCCCCTGCTGGAGATGATCGCCGGCGAGGATTTCAAGAAGGTGGTGAACCAGGTCGGTGGCTATGATACCTCCCAGACCGGCGCCACCACGTTTATATAAGAGCTGATTTGTTCTCCGAGCCCGTCCTCCTAAAGGTTTTGCCCATGGAGGGAGGCCGAGAAGGTGTTGCTGGAAACGGTGCCGCCTCCCACGTTTGGAAAGGAGGCAACATGAATGATGGTACGATTAAACGCTTCATCTGCCTGAAGCGGTTTTTCTTTCCAAAGTCCACGCATTGAGGTCATAGATTGTGTTATCAGTTAGAGGCTCCAGGGTCGAAACAATATGCTGTTTTAGTGTGGTGGACCAATTATCTACACATAGAGGGAGCTTTGTGAAGAAAACTGCGATTTCGATTGTTGTTGTAGCAGTGGCGATAGTGCTGATTGTAGGGGGTGTTCAAGGGTGGCTATTTCCATCGGAGGAGGCGGAGTCAATAATGGTTTACAGCGGTGCGGGCATGCGGAAGCCCATGGACGAGATAGGGCAGGTCTTCCAGGAGAAATATGGTACGCAGGTGACGTACAACTATGCCGGCTCCAACGCTCTACTTAGCCAGATGGAGCTTACTGAACTAGGCGATGCTTACATGCCCGGCGAGACCATGTACATCGAGATTGCCAGGGAAAAGGGGCTTACAGGTTACCAGCAGCTTGTCTGCTACCATATACCTGTGATAACAGTACCCAAGGGCAATCCGGGCAATATCACCTGTCTGGAGGACCTGGCCAGGCCCGGGGTGAAGCTGATTTTTGGAGACCCCGAGGTTGCCGCAACAGGGAAGACGGCCAAAGGGATACTGGAGAAGAATGGCCTTTATGAGGCAGCATGGGCAAACGTTATCGGCACGGAGCCGACAATGAACGAAGTCATGGTAAAGATAGCCCTGGGTTTGGCCGATGCGTCTATAAACTGGTGGGATACCGTCAAAGCTGTCGAGGATATAGATGTTGTAGAGATACCCAGAGAGCAGAATTCCATAGAGATAGTACCGATAGGAGTGACAACTTTTACCAAATATCCGGAGACGGCCAGAAAATTCGTCGATTTCTGCGCTTCCGACGAGGGTAAGGCAATCTTTGAGGAGCATGGATTTATTGCCTATCCCAACCCGGAGTACGGGGAATATGAGGAATAAGAAAGAGCAATTGCTCTTAAACAATGGTTGTATCGAGGTGAGATTGGCAAGTGGCTAAGATAAGCTATGAGCCTATTGGAGTCATACATTCGCCGTTTAAAGAACAGGCCAGAACGCCGATTCACGGTGTTTACGCTCCGGATAGCCTGGGAGAGGTCGAGGTCTTTCCTCAATATCTCGATGGTTTGAAGGACGTTGCCGGCTTTTCTCACCTCATCCTTATCTACCACTTTCACCTGGCTAAGGGCTATTCGCTGGTGACCAGAGCTCCCTTTCTGGATAACGAAAGCAGGGGCATTTTTTCAATACGGCATTTCAATCGCCCCAACAATATCGGCCTTTCCGTTGTCCGCCTGCTTGCAGTCAGGGGGAATGTGCTGGAGATTGGCGAGGTCGATGTTGTTGACGGAACGCCGCTGCTAGACATCAAGCCCTATGTCCCGGACTTTGATAATAGACCTAATGTGAGGACCGGATGGTATGAGCATTGCAGCAACAGGAGCGAATATGAGTGCAAAGGGGGGATACCGCAACGCCTTGAGGATTTTGAGTAGACTGCGTGAATCAAGTTTCAGAATAATAACGGTGCTTTTCGGGCTGGTCCTGGCCGTTTTCATCACGGCTCTTCTCATAGGCGTGGTTACCCACACCACGTCTCAGGCTATGATAGAGAGCCTGCTGTCCGGCGAGATACAGTTCGCTATCAGACTGAGCCTTATAACCTCGGTGATATCCACCATTCTCTGTATTGTTGTATCTGTGCCAGCGGCGTATGCTCTGGCCAGATACAATTTCCCCGGTAAGAACATACTCAACACAATACTCGACGTACCGCTGGCATTGCCACCGCTGGTTGCTGGGGTCGGTCTGTTGATACTCTTCGGCACGACGTCATTTGGCAAGGCTCTGGCCGAAGCCGGGATCAGGTTTGTTTTCACGCCGCAGGGCATAGTCCTGGCGCAGTTCTTCGTTAACATGCCCTTTATGTTCAGGATACTGAGGTCGACTTTCCAGAGTATAAACCCGAGATATGAATATGTTGCGCAGACGCTGGGTTCCAGTGAAGCCGAGGCATTCTGGAGAGTGACCCTGCCCATGTCAAAAAATGGCGTGATGGCCGGGTCTATCATAACCTGGTGCCGGGGAATAGGTGAGTTTGGTGCTGCTCTGATGGTGGCTGGAGCTACCAGGCTGCTAACGGAGACGCTGCCTATCTCACTTTACCTGAATATGTCAACCGGCGATCTGGCGCTGGCCATCGCTGCAGCCACTATCTTGATTGTGATATCGCTGGTCTCGCTGTTTATCTTTGAAAGATTTAGCGGGGCTGCTCATGTCTTCTAGCAGGAACAACCATGGTCAGAGTTGAAAGCGTGTCAAAAAATCTGGGCGAATTCTTCTTGAAGGATGTATCGCTTGAGGTCGCCGATGGCGAATACATGATGATACTGGGGCCCACCGGCGCCGGTAAGACGATCCTTCTGGAGACGATAGCGGGTATATACCCGCCGGATAAAGGCCAAATCTATCTGAACGGTCGCGATGTTACCAGATTACCGGCCAGGAAAAGAAATATCGGCATGGTCTACCAGGACTACATGCTGTTTCCCCATCTAATTGTAGAAAAGAACATCAAGTATGGACTGAGCTCAAGAAAGATAGCTAAAAACGAGATGGCCCGGAAGGTAGATGAACTCTCTGAATTGCTGGGCGTCTCCAATTTGCTGCATCGTTACCCCGGGACCCTGAGCGGTGGAGAGCAGCAGAGGATAGCTATAGCTCGTGCTTTAATTATGGAGCCGGAGGTGCTCTTGCTTGATGAGCCGCTGAGTGCACTGGACAGCGAAACGAGACATAAACTGCGGGAGGAGCTGAGAAGAATACACTCTGTTACTCATACTACCATGATACATGTGACTCATAGCTTTGACGAAGCCTTCCTATTGGGCAGCCAGATGGCGGTAATGAACAAGGGTGAGATTGTGCAGGTAGGTGAGCCCAGCGAGGTGTTCAGGAAACCCAACTGCAAGTTTGTCGCTGAGTTCCTGGGGGTGAGCAATGTCTTCAGGGGGGAAGCGGTTGTTGACAAAGGTATAACCTGCATTACTATCAACGGGCTCAAGCTTGCTTCGGCAGTTGTCAGGGACGGCCAGGTATATGCATCTATCCGGCCGGAGGATATTCTGGTGTCCCTTACACCCATTGAGTCCAGCGCCAGGAACTCATTTCGGGGAAAAATAACGGACATTTCTGATACAGGAACGATAGCCAAAATCACAGTAGATGCCGGTATCCCTTTTATCGCCGCTATCACCAGGCGGTCGTTTCAGGATATGGGCCTGGGGCTGGGGGCGGAAGTGTATTTGACTTTCAAGGCCACGGATGTTCACGTTTTCTAAGTGTTTCGCCTTGAACCACA
>CAZLAL010000078.1:0-3032 GCA_964557455.1 uncultured Dehalococcoidales bacterium | reverse complement strand
AGGTAGACCCAGCGGCACTCAAACTTGCCGGAATCGTTGCCAGCCAGAGTCAGCGATTGTGAGCTTTCGCCCTTCAACGTAGGTAACATAGCGGCTTTCACTAGGGCTTGAAAACCGTTACAGATTCCCAGAACGAGCCTGCCATCGTCAACAAATTTTCCAATTTCGTCCGCTAGCTTGATTCTTAGTTCGTTGGCCAGAATTCTACCGGCGGAGACATCATCTCCGTACGTGAAACCGCCCGGGATAACCATTATCTGGTAATCGAAGAGAAGCTTCTGACGGCGGATAAACTCATTTACATGAACCAAATCCACCTTAGCCCCGGCTTGCTCAAAGGCAAAGGCAGATTCCAGGTCGCAGTTCGTCCCCGGGGCTCGTAGTATAAGTGTTCTTATCTTAGCCACCGTTTTGAATTCCTACCAGCGCAGAGGTCTTTGCCAGGCCTCTTTAAGTTCAGCAATGGCCGCCGAAAGCACTATTTCGCCGTTCAGGCCATGGATCTCGAGCTTTCCTTTGTTTGTAACCTGGCCAATGACAGCGAAATCGACACCCGTCATCATGTCCTGGAACTCCTGTCTCTCATCCGGAGCTACCTCTACCAGGAACCTAGTGTTCGATTCGGAGAAAAGTATGTAATCGTTTCGATTCATAGCTTCGCCTAGTGGCACTTGTCCCAAATGGATTACCATCCCTAATCCTCCGCCGAATGCCATCTCGGCCGCAGCCACGGCAATGCCACCTTCGCTAAGGTCGTGGCAAGCTCTGACCAAGCCCCTATCCATGACGGCGCTGAGGGCATCCATCAATCTCTTACCTTTTTTGGGGTCAACTCTGGGCACTCTGTTCCCTGTAAAACTGTGGATGCTGTAGTAGTGTGAGCCGCCAAGCTCATTCCACGTGGTGCCAACGATGCAAACCAGGTCGTCCTCGCGCTTGCAATCCATTGTGACCGCCTTCTCCACATTATCCATCACCGCTACAGCTGAGATGAGTAGTGTGGGCGGAATGGAGATGCTCTCCTCTTCGGTATCAAACTCGTTATAGAGACTATCCTTCCCAGAGATGAAAGGAGTCTCGTAACCCAGAGCAATATCGTAGCAGGCTTGTGCTGCTCGTACCAAAGCACCTAATCTGTCTGGCTTATCAGGATTGCCCCAACAGAAGTTATCCAGCAGTCCTACCCTGCGAAGACTGCCACCGACAGCTACAACTTGTCGCAATGCCTCATCTATAGCAGAAGCAGCCATCCAGTACGGGTCAATATCCCCATACTTGGGATTTATGCCATTGGCGACGACGATGCCCCTGTTTGAATCGAGTACCGGTCTGACTATGGCGGCGTCACTTGGGCCGTCATTATCCACGCCTGTCAGCGGCTTGACGACGCTGCCGCCCTGCACCTCGTGGTCGTACTGGCGTATCACCCATTCCTTGCTGCAAACATTCCACGAAGCCAGGATGTACAGCAGCTCTCTCGCCAGGTCAGTTGGCTCTGGAAAGTCTGGCTCAGCGTGCTTTGGCTGCTCCCAGACAGCGTCTCTCTCCAGTTGGGGGAGACCCTTGTGCAGGAACTTCATGTCGAGGTCGCCCACCGGATTGCCCTCGTAGAAAAGCTCAAGCCGTCGGGTATCGGTGAACTCTCCGATGACGGTGGCTTCCACATCCTCACTCTGGAAGAGCGAAATCAATCGGTCTACTTTGTCTGGTGGCGCAGCCAACACCATCCTTTCCTGAGATTCGGATATCCATATCTCTGTGTAGGAAAGCCCTGAATACTTCAGAGGGACTCGCTCCAGATAAACACGCACGCCTGTTTCCTCGGCCATCTCGCCAACTGCCGAAGAAAGTCCGCCCCCCCCACAATCGGTGATCCGCCGGTATAGTCCTTTGTCCCTCGCCTTGAGGAGGACGTCAATGAGCTTCTTCTCAGTAATGGGGTCACCGATCTGAACAGAACTGCTGGAGATAGCTTCTGATTCTTTGGTTAATTCCCCGGAAGCGAAGGTAACGCCGTGAATGCCATCCCGTCCGGTCTTGCCTCCCACTAGAACCACCAGGTCTCCGGGCTGCTGCTGCCCCCGTTGGCTCATGTTCGCAGGCAACAGGCCCACTGTCCCGCAGAAGACCAGGGGATTTCCTATATATCGCTCGTCAAAAAGAACGGCACCGTTAAGCGTTGGTATGCCGATTCGGTTCCCATAATCGGCCACGCCTGACCGGACTCCCTTGAAAATGCGGCGGGGATGCAACACTCCACGGGGCAGTCTAGCGTAGGAGAAATCAGGAGGAGCAAAACAAAACACATCGGTGTTCAGTATGGGCTTGCCGCCCAGTCCTGTCCCCAGGACATCGCGAATGACACCACCTATCCCTGTGGCTGCCCCTCCATAGGGCTCCAATGCCGAGGGATGATTATGTGTTTCAACTTTAAAACAAACGGCGTAGCGACCATCAAAATCTATTACGCCAGCATTGTCCCGAAAAACCGAGAGACACCAAGGTTTTCCTAACTCCTCGGTGACCTTCATCACGGTGCTCTTAAGCAAACCATCTATAACATTCTGGCCCAGTTTAATCCTGCTCTTGAAGGTCTTGTGTATGCAGTGCTCGGACCAGGTCTGTCCCAGGGTTTCCAGCTCCACGTCGGTGGGATTGCGACCCAGCGTTGAGAAATAGTCCTTGACGCGCCTCATCTCGTTCAGATTCAACCAGAGCCTGTCCTTGCTCAGCTCCATCAGACCGTCATCGTCTAGGCTAAGCAAATCTACAGTAGTTAGGGCAAATTCGTAGGTTGGAGAGGGCAGCGCAATCGCCTCTCGTCTTGTGACTACATGCTGGACCAGACTGTTGACTAATAGCTTATCGCAGATGGATTGAAGAGCCTCGTTAGAGAGGCTGCCCCGCAGGGAATATGTATGTGTGGTTTTCACGGAGCTAATTGTATCTATGCCGAGATCGCGGATTGCCTTGCTGACACTCTCCTCGAGAGGAACTGTAACGCCAGCATTGTAGGCTACCTCAATAACGAA
>CAZLAL010000077.1:0-8829 GCA_964557455.1 uncultured Dehalococcoidales bacterium | reverse complement strand
ACATTGCATGGCGTACGACCTGAGCTGCATCAATATGGGTTCTACGTTCTTATAGTCCGCTGCCTTGTATCCTATGACACCTTTTATCATGCCCTTCGTTTTCACTATCGCCTGCATTTTCCCTCCTTTAATGCTGCAGAGGCCATCTCAAGCACTTATTGTAACGCATAAGCCGCCGAAATGTTACAAAAGCCATGTTGTTACCTGATATTCTCACTTAGCCGACCCCTGAATGGGCAATCCTAAGCACGAAACACTAGAGGAAACGCAGAATGATAGGGGAACGTTCAAAAAATCGGTTTAGCAAGCTTCTTCTGCATTGTGAACTGTGATTCTGGTTCTTTATCTCTGATCTTTGATGGTTGTTGGCGTTCGTTTAGGGTTTAGGAATAGGGATTTCGAATTTGGTGAAGAGATTGCGACCTTGCCCGGCACTCAGCCCCACAAGTGCTGGACTCGTTGCAGTGATAGCCCAGCTCAGCAAAGAGCCCTTCCTCCTCTCCATAGATGGGACAGGAATCAAGGTGAGGGCGAGAGCCCTCGCAACGACAAAACCAGGACCCTGCGGTGGTAATGGACGGCTTTTAATCCCCGGCCTGGAATGCATCTAATATTAGTCTAGGGCTTGGCCCTACTGTGCGTGTAGACCACCACCAGGCAAAAGGCTTGGCAAAGCGTACCTGGTACCAGGCATCGATAAAAGACCAGTTATCCTGCGTTGTCTTCACCACGAAGCCCGGCGCAGACAGGTAGGCAGTCTCTGCCACTGGTTTACCCTGGTTTATGTCGTGCTGCCAAGAAACCCTGTGCTGGATATAGTCTCTCAGGGCGAGAACCTTAACGTCCTTAATCGAATAGCTCCAGGGCCGCCGCCCGAAGTCTGGCAAAAAGCTTACGTCAACGGTAGTTGCGCCGTATGCGGTCCCGGGCGCATAGTCGACCAGCCATCTGCCAGCTCCTCCTGCAAATACCTGATGATGGGCCCACGTATAGTCGTTCACCCAGGGCGAGGAGGGGTAGGCCATCTTCCCGGGCACTGATTGGAGATTCACCTGATACAGGTACCAGTCATAATCGGGCACGTGATCGCCCATGAGTTTGTAGATGGGAACGGTCAGGTCGAGCCTTCCGTATGGGGCGGAATCTAAGAGAGGCCAGTAGTTGTACTCCGTGACGAATCTCAGATAGGGTGCTCCCATGACTGCCGGTGTTGTTGACTGCAGCCAGCCAATGAGCGATTCCTGAAGAACATCGGGGCTACTTCCATCACAAAAGAGAAACGACGGACCCACGTACCCGTCTACTGTCTTCATCCTAAGACCCGCTAAGGGTGGATTGAAGTGAGCAGGATTTCTTGCCCGCCAGACCCCGGCCGCTGGGATTCCATACGCCCCCGCCATGTCTAACGCTTCGAAGAATGCGGAGGTGGCTCCCCCAACCATCACCATACCGGCACCCTGCAACGAGGCGAGTCTGAGGAAGTCGCTAAGCCCTATATTATCGTAAGCTCTTTGCTCAAACCACTCACCACCAAATATGATAACGGAGTCAGGGTCAAGCTCCACAGCCTCCGGGATGTAAGTCGAGCTGACTACCTCCGCTCCCACCTCCGCCAAACGGTCAACCAGCTGAGAGGCAAGGTCGCCGCCGCCTATATGGAGTATGGTCACATCATGGAGCTCAGCGCCTGCTAGATTCGTTCCCGCTTCGGCCGCTGCCGGTGACGTAGGCAGCGCTACCACTGCCAGAGCCGAAATCAAGAAAAAAGCAGATGCACACAACACGCACAGGGTTTTAGTAGGAGCCATCGCCGATGCCTTCCTCCCTTTCTCTCCTCCCATTGCACTGGATTCGATTCACATATTACGATATCATGATTGACCTTAATCTGTCAAGTGCCTATCGTTGTTGGTTCTGCTCTGTCCTGTAATCAATGGACTTCATAAAGAACTGGAATCCCCGGCCTCCAGACGCTAAGGCTGACGCCCCACTAGCGCCACTCTACAGTGGGCATTGTCCTGTATGCCGTTAATCTGGCCACTCCTATCACAACCGCCTTGGCTTGTTCGAGCAGATCCTGCGTCACCTTTGACTGCGTCCAGCTCTTCCAGTTTTCCATCGTCTGCCATGAGGTTATCATCATTACGACCGACAGGTCCTCCTCGCTGATTAGATTCTCGGCGCCAAGGAAGCCCGGATACTGCATGGCATGAGACCTGAGCTTCATCAATATGGGCTCTAAGTCCTTATACCTCAACACCTTGTATCCTACGATGCCCTTTATCATTGCCGCCTCCTTTCACTTCCCGCCCGCAGTTTCCTTCCCTTTTGTGCCGTAGACTGTGTTGTCGAATCTTGCTTAGTCTGCTCTAAACTGAGTCTAACCGTCCCCTGTGTAATTGTCAACGCGCATAGCACAGTGTCCTCGCAGGACATGTTGCTTCCTCAGGCATAGGGCCCGTAATCAGCACCTCAGAAAGGCAAGCCACGTTGACTAGAGACCACGTCCCGTTTTCTCCGATCGTGACCTGCTGTTCTCGCCCGGGTGGGAACCGCCCCCTACTATCTCTGGGGTTCGATAATCACTTTCAGAGAGTCCTGAGCCCGGGCGACCAGCTGGAATCCCAGGCCAGTCTCCGCCAGCCCCAGCCGATGGGTAATCATCTCCCGCACATGTATCTTGCCCGCCTCTAGCAGCTCCAGGGCAGCGGCATAATCCGCGGGGCTGCCGGCATAGGAACTGGTCAGCGTTATCTCGTTGCGCCAGAACAGGTCGTTCACCGATATGGGAATGCTGATGCCCGGCTGCGTCGGGGCAAAGAAAAGGACAGTGCCTCCCCACTCCACCGACTCCAATCCCTGGCTTATAGCCGATATCGCCCCGCTGCATATTACAACCAGGTCGGCCAGACGGCCATCTACCGCCTGCCGTAGAGACTCCGGCTTATAGTCTTTAGCATGAACGGCAACATCGGCTCCGAATCTCCGTGCTGCCTCCAGGCGGTAATCAACGATGTCCGTAGCCATAATGTAACCGGCGCCGGAGGCCCGGGCCAGTTGTATATGGAGCAGCCCGGCCACGCCGCTGCCGATAACCAGCACGCTCTGCCCGGGCTGGAAATGGGCCAATCTCTGGCCGCGCAGGACGCAGGCCAGCGGCTCAACAAAGCTTGCCTCTTCAAAAGACAGCCCGTCAGGCAAAGGAAATATGCCCTGCTCGACATTGATGCGCGGCAGGCGCAGATACTCGGCAAAACCGCCGGGGTCGAAATTGGTCCGGCGCAGGGTATCGCACACGGTATGGTGCCCGCTGAGACAATAGTGGCATCTGTTGCAGGGGACGTGATGGGCGGCACAAATGCGGTCGCCAACTTTGTAGCGTTCGACGCCATTCCCCACCGCCTCAATCACGCCGGCAACTTCGTGACCTAATACCAGAGGCGCTTTGTGGAGACGGTACCATTCCAGCAGGTCCGTGCCGCAGATGCCGGCGGCCTCCACCCGCATCAGCACTTCGCCCGGGCCAATCTGCGGCACGGGCATCTCCTCCAGCCGCACATCCCTGTTACTGTAATACATGGCTACGCGCATGGCATTCCTCTCGCAAATGAGGGGCCGGGGATAAGCTCTAAATAGTAAACCCTAAGCTTGAAGCAAATCCTAATTTCGAAATTCAAGTCTCTAATCTGTCTGGGGCCTTCGTATCTTGCGACTTGATATTGTTCAGGATTTCGACATTAAGATTTCGGATTTCCCCAATTCTAGGGCGTCCCTACATGTAAACAGAATCGCTACGGCTTCCCGGCTTTCACGTTATCGTATAGCTCCTGAGCCTGCTCGGGAGTAGCGTTGTCATGGATGATGGCGCGGATGGCCCTCATCATGGCCACCGGGTATTCATCCTGCCAGATGTTTCTCCCCAAGTTGACGCCTATGGCGCCCTTCTGGATGCCATCATAAACAAACTGGAGCACTTCATACCCCGACGGCACTTTGGGCCCGCCGGCAATGACTATTGGGACGGGACAGCCATCTACAACTTTCTCGAATCTTTCACAGTAGTAGGTCTTTACTACTCGAGCGCCTAGCTCAGCGGCAATCCGGCTGGCCAGACCCAGATAGCGAGCGTCACGTTTCTCCAACTCCCTGCCCACAGCGGTAACCGCCATTACCGGGATGCCATATCTTTCGCCCTCATCGACAAGCTTAGCCAGATTAAGCAATGAATCGTGCTCGTAATCGGTACCCACAAAGATCGAGATACCCACGGCGCAGGCATTGAGCCGGATGGCCTCCTCCATGGAGGTAGTTATGCCCTCGTTGGCCAGGTCCTTTCCCTGTACGCTGGCGCCGCCGGACACCCTGAGGATGATCGGCTTGGCCCGGTCAGGGTCCAGCGACGACCTCACAACTCCCCTGGTCAGGAAAATCGCATCGGTGTAGGGAAGAAGAGGTTCCACAGTCTTCCGCGGGTTCTCCAGTTTTTTGACAGGACCCTGAAAATAGCCGTGGTCCACAGGTAGAAATAAACAATGACCGTCTGCTTGAATTAATCTTGCCAGACGGTTCTGCATGCCCCAGTCCATAAGAACGAACCTCCGCTCTACGAGATTATGAGCCCATTATAGCACAAGAACGCAGCAAAACGTTTCGCGGACAACGGGGGTTGGACATCCGCCCGTGACATGGGATATACTTAGCCAGAGAGCTTCTTGGTGAGGCTAGCGGAGTGGACCCACCCGTTCCCATCCCGAACACGGAAGTGAAACGCTCCAGCGCAGACGATACTTAAGGGGAAACCCTCCGGGAAAATATGTCGTTGCCAGGAAGCTCTCATTTTAGTTCCCCCACGGGACTCTCCCTTTCCGCCCGGGAACCCCGCCGGGCTTGAAATCGCGCTTCTCGGTAGCCCTCAAAAGGCGCGCAAGACTTTTCGGAGTCACTTTGGCATAATAAGGAAGGTGCAACGGAGGGGCAATCCGTGCCATGCTGGAAGAGGAGCGAGGTTCAGGAGCACCGTGGGGCTGGAGCGACATCGCCCGCTTAAGCAGAACTCTGCTGGCAAGTCGCTTGGGCAGGCGGGGGCCGTTTCTTCTGTCACATCTCATCACAGCCCACTGCAACTGCAATTGTCCGACCTGTATCTGGCGCGATAATAAGGCGGAAGACCTTGAAACGAGCGTCATCGAACGGACCTATCGAGGCGCCAAGGCCGCTGGATTTGCAGCAAATGCGATATGGGGCGGAGAGCCTCTATTGCGCCAGGACCTTGGTCGCCTCTGCCGTTGTTCGCGCGAAAACGGAATGATGACCACGCTAATCACCAATGGATTTTTCCTGCCAGAGAGAGCACATGAAATCGGCAAAGAAGTCCACTGCATTATAGTCTCCCTCGATTATCCGGAGAGCAAGGCACACGATTCATTCAGAGGCCTGCCCGGCCTTTTCGCCAGGGCTGTTCAGGGCATAGAGCTGTTAAAGAGGATGAACTCGCCCAGGAAAATCATAGTCAATTGCCTCCTCCATCGAGGAAATGAGCACACGATGCGGCAAATGGCAGGCCTCGCCCGCTTTCTGGGCGTATCGCTCTGGGTCTGCCCGGCAGAGGAAGGGACTTCCAGAGAAACCGGGAAGACAAACAGGGAGACCCTGGCGTCCCGAGAGTCGGAGCAGCAGGCCGCCAGGGAGCTGCTTGAGTTAAAAAGGATAGGTTATCCGATAAATAATTCCCGCACTTACCTCCAGAGATACCTGCTGGACATGAAACCCTATGCTTGCCATGCCCCTCTCGTTGCCGTAACCGTCACTGCGGAGGGCAATGTAACAAGCTGCTTCAATCGCGACAGGCCGTATGGAAATGTGAAGACTTCCTCATTCGATGAGATAATGAAAAGATGGGACCGCCGCGAGGTGCTACGCATGACCAAGGGCTGCTGGAAATGCAATAATCCGGACGTAGTTGATACGTCATATATCTGGGAGCTGAAGTTAGAGCCTGCTTTGAATTTACTGAGAACCTTCCTGCCCAGGTAAATGTGCTATCATTTCTGAAGCAGGCATAAAGAAATGAATGCAGTTCAGACCTTTAAGCTCACCAAGCAGTTTGACGGTCTGGTAGCCGTAGACGGTGTCGAACTTGAGATAGAGAAGGGAGAGCTTTTCTCTCTCCTCGGCCCTAACGGGGCAGGAAAGACCACTACCATCAGGATGCTGTGTTGCCTTCTGCAACCGACCAGCGGGACTGCTTCCGTACTGGGCCGCGATGTAGTCAAAACACCGTTTGCGATCAAGAGACTCATCGGGGTATCGCCACAGGATACCATCCTCTCTGAGCGTCTTGACTGCTGGGAGAACCTGGCTCTAATTGGCAAGGTGCATGGCCTCAGCTCTGAAGAAGTGAAAGGACGCTCAAAAGAATTACTGGACACGATGGGGCTTATGGAGAGGTCGAAAGACCAGGTGCGGAAGTTTTCCGGAGGGATGAGAAGGAGGCTCAGCATCGCTATGGCTCTCATTTCTGACCCCCAGGTGCTATTCCTGGATGAGCCTACTCTGGGCCTCGACCCTCAGGCAAGACGGACTATCTGGGAATACATCTCCGCCCTTAAGGGAAAGAAGACCATTCTCCTCACCACCCATTATATGGAGGAGGCAGATTTCCTCTCCGACCGGATAGGTATTATCGACGAAGGAAGGATTGTAGCTCTGGGCACGCCTCAGGAGCTAAAGACAAGTCGCTCTGAGATGCGCAGCATGGCTATCTCGATAGGGAACCTCAGCGCCGAAGTGATAGCGGACTTGCACAGCAAGTATTCCAGGGTGGAGATGTCCAGGGGGAAGCTCAAGATTTACCACAAGGACTTGGACTTCAAAGAGATCGTGGACTATCTCCACTCCCGAGGAGTCACCGTTTATTCCGCCACCATAGAGCAGCCGACCCTGGAGGATGTGTTTATCCAGATAACCGGGAAGAAGCTTAGAGACTAGCGAAAAGAGAAATGAAATGAAGTCCTGGCACATTGGCAAAAGGAATCTGAAGGAGATTTATAGAAACCCCGTTCTGCTGGGCTTTCTTCTGGGGATGCCCGTTGCCTTTATGCTGGTATTCTGCGCCGCTGCCGGCGGGGCACAGGCCGGCCCGATAACGCTGAGCATAGCGGACGGAGACCGCTCCCAGAACTCCTCCGCCTTCATACAATATCTGGGAAGCGTAGATGCAATAAAGCTGCATGAGCCCATATACAATACAGAATCCGAGGCACAACAAGACCTGGAGGACGGCAAGATATCACTCTATTTATTCATTCCCCCGGGGTTCGCGGAGGTGACTCAAGCCCAGCAAGCTGTCAACTTAACGCTAGCCTACAAGAATGCAGACCCGATGCTAGGCCTCAGAATAAAACCTGTTATAGAAGCAGTCGGCTCTGCATTCCTGGGAGTATCTCCGCCTTTAACTGTCGAGCTTAGAGGAACAGAAAGTAAGATAAAGAATGAAGCTGTCAATTTCTATGCTCCCGGCATAGTGGTCTACGGGCTCATGATCCTGATTTCCACAGCGGCCGAGATAATTGCCGGCGACAGAGAGAAGGGCTTCCTGGCTCGAATGTTTACTACTCCGGCCAGGCCCTGGGACTTCATTCTCGGTTATTCCTTACCGTTTATCCCGGTGCTCATTGTCTCCACGGTGATTTATCTCGGTGTCGGGATGGCAATGGGGCTGACTATAGTTGGCAATCTGGGATATGCTTTCCTTATTTTCTTTCTCATCGGGCTTTGCTCTATCGGAATAGGTATGATAGTGGGCAGCTTGGTCAAGAGCGAGTCTCAAGCCGGTGTTGCCTGGCTCTTCATCGTTCCCATTGCTATGATCTCCGGGGCCTGGTTCTCAGTCGAGGGCATGCCCTCGGCTATCAAGAGCATCGCTGGAGCCCTGCCCTTCATCCATGCCATGGATGCCTCCCGGGCCATTATCAACGGCGCCGCATTGTCACCCGTACTGCTCGATATTTACTGGCTTGTTGGCTGGGCAGTCGTCCTGTTTGCCGCCGGCATTACATTGTTCAGAAGGACAATGGTGAGTTAGAACCAGCCACAGTAGAGCCTTTGTCCTGTCATCCCCCCAATTGTGCCAGGTCGAATTTCATGCCATCTCGCGCGGCAACGACTGCGATTCCTGTCTCCTCGCTCAAGCTCCTGGTCAGCTCCCAGGGTTTAGCCCTCCACATAGTCATGCCAAAATGGGTCAGTATAGCTACCCTGGGCTTTATTTCTTCAATTATGCTCCTGGCCTCAGGTAGAGACAGATGGTCGATTGGAGCTCCCGGCTTCAACCGAACCACATTGATGATTAGTAAATCGCCTTCATAGTGCCTGGCCAGACCTTCAAAATATCTGGTGTCGGTAATCCAGGAGAAAGTATGCCGCGGCGTCTCAAAGATGAAGCCATATGTTTCTACGGGATGCTTGTGCCTGATGGGCGTCCTAAATGAAACATCGTTTATATTGTAAGAGCCACCTTCAGCCAAGACCTGAATGTCCTGGAGATACGATCGCAAGTATGAGAGGATAACCGGGTCTTGCTCCAGAGCGTCGGCAGGAGCAAAGACCTTGCCCCGCTTTTTTGTTCCTCCGTCGGTCATAGCTTCAATCATGATATTGACATCGCCGCTGTGGTCTAAGTGCTTGTGAGATAGAATGATGGCATCGAGTTTGGTCGGGTCGAGTTTCCTCTTAGCAACCTGGACGAGGCAGCCAGGACCGGGGTCGAAAAGTATCTGCGTGTCGCCCAGATTAAGCCAGGCGCCTCCTGAAGCCAGAAACTGGCGAATC
>CAZLAL010000076.1:0-4514 GCA_964557455.1 uncultured Dehalococcoidales bacterium | reverse complement strand
AACAAATCCTAATGTCTAAATGCCGGATTAAAAAGCGTTTAGTCCTTTGTGGTTTCAGATTTGCTATTGTTCGGCTCCGGTGTTTAGCACCTGATCTTTGTCGTTTATTACCGTTAAGGGCGCTTTATCAAATCAACCAAGCTATAGCCCCAAATATGCTGTCTTCACTCGTTCATTTTGTAGGAGGCCTTTGCCTGTTCCCTCTAGTATAATCTCTCCATTTTGCAGCACATATCCCCGATCAATTATCTCAAGCGTATTGCGAACATTCTGTTCATTCAGCAAAATGGTCATTCCTTGCTCCCGCAGGCGCTTCAAGATATCCAGAACTTCCAGGAACAATTTCGGCGCCAAGCCGTACGACGGCTCGTCAAACATGCACAATTTGGGATTGGACATTAGCCCTCGCCCTATTGCTACCATTTGACGTTCCCCCCCGCTCAATTTGTCAGATGACTGCTTTCGTCTTTCTTTTAGCACCGGGAAGATCTGGTAAACGCGTTCAGACGTTTCTTTCCTTCGCTTCCAAGCTTGCAAAGAATACGCACCCATCTCCAGGTTCTCCCCTACCGTCATGCCGCTAAAGAGCTTTCTGCCCTCTGGTATCTGAGAAATACCCAGTTCCACAATCTTATGAGGTGGCAGATCATCTATCCTCTTGCCCAGAAACTCTATAGTGCCTGAAGCCGGATGCATCAGGCCGGATATAGTATTGAGCAGCGTCGTCTTGCCAGCACCGTTGGCACCCACCAGACCCACTATCTCCCCCTCATTGATCCTTAAACACACGCCCCGCAAAGCTGGAGACTTACCGTACGAAACGTTCAAGTTCTTAACTTCCAGCACGTGTCGCCTCTCCCAAATATATCTCGATCACCTGTCTATTAGAGGAAACCTCGCGTGGCGTTCCCTCACAGATTTTTTCACCGTGATGGAGGACCATAATCCGAGCACATATACCCATGATTGCCTTCATCACGTGTTCAACCATGACAATGGAAATCTCTTTGCCCCGGATTCTGCTTACCAACTCCATAGTGTCAGTTACCTCGGTAGGGTTTAGGCCAGCCATTACTTCATCGAGCAATAGCACTTCGGGTCTTGTGGCTAGTGCCCTGGCTACCTCTACTCGCTTCTGGTTAACTAGCGTTAAGTCCTTAACCGGCAGCGCGCTCATTCCCGACAGGCCCACAAATTCCAATGCATCATTAGCTATTCTGTCAGCATCTGCGCCTGAAATCTGCCCATGACTGCCAAAGAATGCGCCAACTAAGGTATTCTGAAGAACAGACATATTGCCGAAGACTTTCGTCTCCTGAAATGTCCTCGCTATACCCATCTTGCATACTTTGTGGGGCTTCAATCCGTTGATCCTGTGGCCCTTGAATCTTATTTCTCCTGAGCTAATAGGAAAAGTCGCCGATATGAGATTAAACAGGGTTGTCTTACCCGCTCCATTGGGACCAATCAAACCTAGGATTTCGCCTTGGTCAACATGAAAATCCACATTGGATACCGCTGCTAGCGCTCCAAAATACTTGGTTACCGCCTGGCCCTCAAGTATTGGCATGTGGTTCTGATTGGCCTCCTTTCCGTAACCTTGTTATTAGGCCCACGACCTTGTCCTTCAAGGTCGGCACTAGACCCGTTAAGCCGCCGGGCAGAAATGTGATAATGAGTATCAGCGCAACGCCGAAAGCAAGCATATAGTAGTAGGAAAACCTGAGTCTTAGTGCTCGTTCTGAATATGCAAAGATGGCAGCACCTATTACCGGGCCGTATATTTCCCTCATGCCGCCAAAGATAGCCATCAACACCGGCATGAAGGAATATAGCATATTGAAGGCGACTGTCGGGTCAACATATTCCCATCTGGGGGCTAAAGCTGCCCCGGTTATCCCTATGAAGAAGGCGCTCAGAGCGAAGGTCAGGACCTTCACCATAGTTGTGTTGACCCCCATGTGAGCTGCTGCATCTTCGTTCTCACCGATGCTCTGCATGGCCAAGCCCACTCTGGAGCGCCTGATAAGATAGGCAGCGAGCAATGTAACGACAAGGATAACCACAACTATATAGAAAGCAGTCTGGTTGGTTATTGGACTAAGCCTTTGACCGCGTACGCCGACTATCTGAAGCTCATAGAATACCATGATGTGATTGAGGATCACGGCGAATCCAAACGTAAAGATGGCAAAATACATGCCCTTGAGTCTCAGGGTCACCAGACCTACCAGAAGAGCGATTACGAAGGTGACCGATCCCCCGACAATGATGACAGCAGGCAGAGGTAACAATGGTCCGGTCTGCGGGTAGAGAAAAGCCGAGGTGTACATACCGATTCCAAAGAAGCCGGCGACCGCTAGCGACATATAACCGGTAGAGCCTGAAAACATAACCCAGCTCACCGTAAGGATGATGTACATCAGAATGGTAACCCACTGGCCGATGACAGAATTCGAGCTGTATATAGGAACAGTGGCCAGAAAGACCAGGATGGCAAGAATAAGCCCACCTATGAACAGAACCTTTCTGGACGTAAACTTGCTGATATCCATCTCACGATTTCCCGAGAATACCTCTCGGCCTTGCTATTAACAGGATCATGAGGATGGCATAGAAAGCAATCATGGATAAAGCGGGCTGGAACTGGCTAACTATGCTCCCGACAATACCAAGTATGAATCCTCCGATGAAGCTGCCCGCGATACTGCCCAGACCACCCAAGGCCACCACAATGAGAGCTATTACAGTATATCTAAGCCCCATCGTTGTGGAAATTGGGTAGCACATGCTTAAAAGTACACCGCCAATACCAGCCAATAGCACCCCCAGCCCGAAGCACAGAGGCAAGACAAGATTGATGTTTACTCCCATGAGTCCAGCCGTCGCCGGGTCTTCCGCCGCCGCTCTGATGGCTTTCCCCATACGCGAGCGGTTCACAAATACATAAAAGGCTACACCCAAGGCTATAGCTACACCAAGTGCTACGACGTTAGTGAGAGGGAATCGTACTCCGAATATATCTACTCCCTGGACTAACCAGGTTATCGCCCGCGGCTTCCCTCCCCATATCAGCAGGGCTATATTCTGAACTGCGTATAAGAGACCAAAAGCAACCAGCAGAGAGTTCCCCTCAAAAGCGCCTGGCGTGGGTGCCCTCTTCCTGAGAGTCGTAAACAGAGTCCTATGAAGTGCAAAACCAATCATCAAGAAAAGAGGCGCGGCGATAGCTATGGAAATCAAGGGGTTGACCTTGAAGCTCGTAAAGAGTGTAAAGGTGAGCCACGCGGCGACCATTATGAATTCACCGTGAGCGAGATTGAGCACCCGGGCAACACCATACTGGATGCTCAGACCCATGGCGGCCAGAGCATAGATTCCCCCGTTCAGTAGACCGGACACGACTATCCAGACTACTGTCTCCTTGCTCATAGCTTTGACATCCTGCGCTTCGCAATCACACAGAAGCAGGCTATCTAGAAGGGCGCCCTAGGAAACCCCGCATCCTCCTAGACAGCCTGCTTATTACTTTCTCAGACTCCCTACACTTTACTTGCCGAGTCTAAGTTGCCTCCTCCATCACTCCTAGGGCGACCACGCCGGCTTGGGGTACACGAAGGAAGCAGTCACATCGTAGTTCACTAGTCCGTACTCATCTCCCGTTTCCCCGATTCCACTATATCCCACGACTTCAAAGTAGCCGCTCTGCCACTGGCCAATCTCACCGGTGTGCAGCTTGTAGCTTAGAAGAGCCGCCTTGTCGGCAGGAACCGGCCACTCAAGGTCTGCATCGGCCCAAGAGTATTGGGTAGCATTCAGAGCGTACTTAGGAGTCACATACCAGGTCTGGCCAAAAACGCTGTCGATCTTGTTAGTGGCCAGAAATCCCCGGTACTCGTTCTGGTCAATCGTGAAACCTGCACCGTCATTGTCGCTTCCCACCTCCGCGGCAGCGGCATAAATGAAGTCCATGCCTGCCCAGTAGCAGGGATGACCCCAGTAATCGGTGTTAAACATGCTGACCGCTGCTTCCATAGTCTGAATTACATCTGCCACGTTGCCTACGGTCGTCTTATTGTTGCCCACTGGCGAACCCCATCACTCCATTGGCATCTGCCCCAGCTATGAATGGGGCTGAGTAAACGCCGAAGTTGCCGCCCGGACCGATTATCATAGCTTTGGGGTTATAGGCCAACGACTTTGCTACAGCAGCGGTAGCGAATACATGCTCAGGGTAAGCAAAAGCGCAGAGGATGTCGGAGTCAGCAGCTTTAGCTGCGGCTATCAACTGGCTGTTGGCGGCAGCATCACCGGAGTCCATGGGATACGAACCGTCGATAACAATCCCTTCCTTAGCGAAGTACTTCTGAGCTTCTGCCAAGTACTCCAGCCCATGGTCGGTCATTCTGATAGCCTATGTAGGCATTAGGAGTATCGCTCGCATTGTATGCCACGTGGGCCTCTTTCAGCATCTTAGCCAGAACTGGAATCTGGAACCAGTTGGAAAAGCTCAG
>CAZLAL010000075.1:0-3744 GCA_964557455.1 uncultured Dehalococcoidales bacterium | reverse complement strand
CCACTATTAAGCCAAAGGGTATGGAACCAAGTAGGTAACCGATGACTACCACAGCCACAAACTCGCCTATCACCGTGCTTTCACCTTCTTCTTGTCATTAATTTTGCGCGAGGCCTTTCTAAAAATCAACTTCAGAGGCACTCCCTGAAAACCAAAACCCTGCCGAAACCTGTTCTCCAGATAGCGCCGATAAGAAAAATGAAGCAGCTTGGGATCGTTGACCTCAAGAACAAAGGTCGCTGGTTGGGATTCATATTGATAGGCTCGGACAATACGTAATCGCCGCGAGCCTGAGTGGGGTGGAGGATAACTGCTGATTGCTTGCTGGGCCAGGTCGTCAACCTCTGATGCGGGCAACGACCTTTGCCTCTCCCGCCAGATTTCCCAGGCCTGAGCCAGAATCCTGTCTACCCCCTGCCCTAGCTTAGCAGAAATGTAGGTTACGGGTATGTAGGAGGCGAACCTGAGTTTCTGCTCCGCGTCTCGCTTGAAGTCCCGCCTCTGTTCCCGGGGAACGAGGTCCCATTTGTTGACCACGAACATCACACCCTTTCCGACTTCAATAATGTAGCCGGCGATATGCATATCCTGGGCAGTAATGAATTCACTGGCATCCATCAGCAACAAGGCCACGTCGCAACGGTTGATAGCCTGCAGAGCGCGAACCACGCTGTAGTAATCCACACCAACACCCACCCTTCCCCGTCGTTTGATTCCAGCAGTGTCAACAAGCAGAAATTCCTTGTCATCCCATTTCATCGTGGCATCAAGCGAATCACGAGTCGTGCCTGGAGACTCATGCACAATAGCCCTCTCGTCCCCCAGCAATGCGTTCAACAAAGTTGACTTGCCCACATTGGGTCGCCCCACAATAGCTAATTTAGCTCTATTCGGCTGGGAAACACTGACGGGTTGCGGCGGCAAAGAAGCTACGACGGCATTGATTAACTCGTCTATCCCGTGATTATGGTAGGCACTAATAGCTATAGGGTCGCCTATGCCCAGACGATAGAAACCGGGCACCTCGTTTGTTTGTTGGGCAGACTCCACCTTGTTTGCTGCCAGTACGACAGGTTTACCGGCAGCACGCAGTACATCAGCAATCTCCTCATCAGCAGCAACAGTCCCCTCCCTGGCATCCACCACAAAGACGATGACATCCGCCTGGGCAATTGCCACCTCAACCTGCTGCTTGACCTTCTGCTCCAGAAGCCCTCGGGGCTCTGCCTGCCAGCCGCCCGTATCCACTACAGTCAAGTCCCGTCCTTGCCAGGAAACAAGTGCGAAAACGCGATCCCGCGTAGTCCCCGGCAAATCAGCGACCACGGCTGTCCGTCTGCCCGCCAAGCGATTAAGCAACGTCGACTTGCCCACATTTGTTCTGCCGACAATCGCTATCGTAGGCGTATTCATTTGTCTGCTATCCTGGCACTGGACAGCAAGTTGCCTAGCAGCGCCTTCTGCACATGAAGCCTGTTTTCTGCCTGGTCGAAGACCACCGACCTGGGGTCATCCAGCAAACCTGCGGAGATCTCCTCGCCATAGTGAGCCGGCAAAGGATGCATGAACACAACATCCTTTTTAGCCATGCCCAACAACCTGCTATCTACTTGATAGCCCGAAAAGGCAGCACGCCGCTTCTTGCCTTCTGCTTCCTGGCCCATGCTGGTCCACACGTCAGTGTATATTATGTCAGCACCCTCAGCCGCCTCGTTAGGGTCGTTCGTTAATTGAATCCGGCTACCGCTAACAGCGGCAAATTTCTTCCCTCGATTCAATATCTCTTTCTTGACCTCGTAGCCGGCGGGACCGGCAAGGTGGAAATTCAGGCCCACCAGGCAGGCACAGAGAAGCAAGCTATTAGCCACATTATTGCCATCGCCGATGAATGCCAGCTTTAAGCCAGAAACCCTCCCTTTCTTTTCATAGATGGTCAGAAAGTCAGCAAGGGCCTGACACGGATGCTCAAGGTCAGAAAGGGCATTAATCACAGGCACAGAAGAATGCCTAGCCAGCATATTCAACGTCTCTTGCGAAAATGTGCGAGCGGCTATGCCGTCCACATAACGGCTCAGCACCCGAGCTACGTCGCCTACTGCCTCTCGCTTGCCCACGCCTACCTCTTCGGGAGATAGATAGATGCAATGCCCGCCTAGCTGGTACATAGCCAAATCGAAACTGACTCTCGTTCGCAAAGAAGGCTTTTCAAAAAGGAGCGCCAACGTTCTCCCTGAAAGTCGGGACGACGCCCGCTCTCGCTTCAGTTCCCCGGCTTCCCGTATTAGCCGCTCGATTTCCTTACGGCTCAGGTCAGCTACTGATAGTAAATCCTTTTTCATCTTGCCTCCTTTGATACTACTTGAGCGTAATACCTTTGTCAATTAGCGCAAGGCAACGCTACTGCAAGCTGCCAGCTTGTTACTGATAATGTTAAACGATTTTTCATTGTGTTACAATCGAAGCAGCCTTTGACACGTAGGACATCTCATTCGTGGTCTCAAGGTCAGAACATAGACTGCAATGTAAGCTACTATTATGTCAACATCTTGTGGTATAGAGGCTGCGTGATATGGACACAAAGGTGAAATGTTATTCAGGTCACATCTACGCTCAAGAACCACGGTCTTTCGTCTGGGAAGAAAAGGAACTGACGGTGAAGTCAATTGAAAAGGCCTGGCAGGAACCTGGCAGAAGATGCTTCAGAGTTGCTACTGAGGATGGCAAGCTATTTGAACTGTGTTACAATCAACGGGCTGACCGCTGGTCTGCCATCAATCTAATCACAGACCCAGCTCCCGAGCTACAATAGCACGCTGAAAATCGGCATCGCCGAAGATGATGTCACCGGCTTTTGCCTGCCTGTAGTATAAGTGGATGTCATGGTCCATGGTAAAGCCGATGGCCCCGAATATCTGGTGCGCTGACACAGTAACTCGCCCATAGGCCTCGCTCACCCATGCCTTAGCTATAGCCGCATCCAAGGCAGCCGGAAGGCCTTCACTTAGCTTCCAGGCCGCTTTATACGTAATAAACCGCGAACCACTAACGTCCATGGCCATATCTGCACAGTAATGCTGGATCGCCTGGAAACTACCGATAGGCCTGCCGAACTGCACACGCTCCTTCGCATAGTTAGCTGCCATGTCCAACGCTGCTTGGGCACCACCGACCATCTCCGCGCATTTAGCCACTGTAGCCTTTTGTAGAATATCCTTTACCAGCAGCCATCCTTTCCCCACCTCACCTACTATGCTTTTTTGTGAGACTCTCACATTGTCAAAAACAAGTTCGCACTGCTTGTCGCGCGCCAGAGTTTTAAGCAGAGTACACTTCAGCCCAGCGCTCCCCGCATCGACAAGAAATATGGTTATGCCCTCTTCTGGTTTCCTTGTCCCTTTTGTCCTGGCCACGCACAGAACATAGTCGGCAACATTGGCATTAAGCACGAACAGCTTGGTGCCCCTGATGACGTATCCGCCGTCACCAGCTACAGCTCTGGTCTCAATTGAGGCAGCATCGTAACTAGCGGCGGCCTCGGTTAAGGCCAGGCTGAGAATCATTTCTCCAGCGCCAACCTTGGTCAGGCACTTTTCCTTCTGCTCTTCGGTTCCCGCTGCCAGCAAAGTCAATCCGCCAAGGACTACGGTGGAGAAAAACGGGCCAGGAACGATATTGTATCCCATTTCCTCCAGAAGGATTGCCAAATCCAAGAACTTGCGCCCGCCGCCCCCGTGCTTCTCAGGA
>CAZLAL010000074.1:0-25733 GCA_964557455.1 uncultured Dehalococcoidales bacterium | reverse complement strand
CCAGGGCTGCCTTTTCGCCTCGACGCTTCCAGTAACGGAGCAAGAAAAGGAGATTGTGTGGGGTAGGAAACTTAGGAGCATCGCCGAAACCAGCGTGCTCTTTATCAAAGCGTCTGGCGAGCTCCTGGTATGCGCGGTCCAGCATCGTATGATCGAGTTCTTCACCACGCGTATCCTGCAAGGTCTGTCGAAGCAGAGTCGCGATTCCATCAGAGAACTTCAATGCTTCATCTCGCTTCGTTGTCCAAAGCTCCTTGATGCGTGGGATTAGCTCCAGCATTCCAAGCAGCCCGAATTGGCTATCTCTCGCGATGTAGGTGGCAGCAAAGAAAGGGCGCCTGTCCGGTGTCATTATGATAGTGAGGGGCCAGCCTCCGCTGCCTGTCACTAACTGACAGACGCTCATGTAAACACTATCTATATCCGGACGCTCCTCACGGTCCACCTTGATGGATACGAAAGTCTCGTTCATAAGCCTGGCCACTTCAGGGTGCTCGAAGGACTCATGTGCCATTACGTGGCACCAGTGGCATGTGGAATATCCTATTGACAAAAAGATGGGCTTATCTTCGGTTTGCGCTCTCTCAAATGCCTCTGCGCCCCAGGGATACCAGTCCACCGGGTTGTGCGCATGCTGACGCAAGTAAGGAGAAGCCTCCTCTATCAGTCGATTTGCCATCTAAAACTCCTCGCTGCTGGGCACCGGTTTACAGCCCGGCCCAATTCAATTCCTTCCGTTGTCTTCTCTACGTAGATAGCGGCAGCCAAACTCATAAGGCCGTATCTTCTTGCCTTCTTCCAAGGAGCCGTCCGCACCAACCTGTAGCTCGAGTCAAGACTAATCGGCAGATCGGGCGTGTCTGACGAGAGACATTATGGACCGCAATATCTGCGCTCAGGTTATCCTCAATTCTACACCTCTTGGGCCGGGACTGTCACCACGAGCAACTCAATTTCCCGGCCATTCCCAGCCAGACCCAGCAATTTCATCGCTCGCCGAGATTGTCTCCTCGCCTCGCTCCTCACGATGATGAGGGAACATTACTTATCGCAACAATAGAAAGCTAACCCGATGAGTGCTAAGCTCGAGCTTTTCCAGTATACTTAGGCGATGGACAAGATGTTCCTAGTGGACAAGCCTCAAGGGCTCACCTCCTCCCGGGTAGTAGAGCGCATAAAGAAGAAATTCAGTGTAAAGGCCGGCCACACTGGGACCCTGGATCCCTTGGCTACGGGGCTTCTGGTTGTTCTCACCGGTAAGTTCACGAAAAACGCATCGGCGTTCCTCAGGCTGGACAAGGCCTATGAAGTTAAGATCCTTCTGGGCGTCGATACGGATACATTTGATACCGAAGGAACAGTCTCACAGCGGAGCACCAACGAAATAAGCAGAGCACAATTGGAAAAGGTGTTGAAGGAGTTTTCCGGTGATATCTGGCAGACCCCTCCCCCCTTTTCAGCCAAAAAAATGGCGGGGCAGAAGGCTTATCAACTGGCCAGAAGGGGCATCAGCGTAGCTATACCACCCAAGAAGGTAACGATTTACTCGCTGGAGCTCAAGGACTTCCAGTTCCCCTACTTCACCATTGCTTGCGAGGTTTCTTCGGGATTTTATGTTAGAAGCCTTGCCCATGATATTGGACAGGAACTGGGTGTGGGCGCTACCGTCGCGGGAGTTCGTCGTACCAGGATAGGCCCTTATCACGTAGAACAGGCTAAAGGCCTGGAGGAAATCCTGGGCGACAAATAGCAGGGCTTCGCTCTACAGCGCCAGTAGCAGATTGAGACAGATTTTTCAGGCCAGAAAAATGTGAACCGGCGCTTATTTTCTCGTTGATTGGGTTACGGCCCACGTGATACAATATCCGAGAAGTGGCTAGTGACAGAGAGAAGGCAGTCGAATTGGCCATAGAGCAAATCGAGAGGCAATATGGCAAAGGCTCGATCATGAGGTTAGGGGAGACTCCGCCCACAGTAGCGGCAGATGTCATCTCCACCGGCGCCCTGTCTCTTGACCTGGCCTTAGGAATAGGTGGCATACCCAGGGGGCGAGTCACTGAAATATTTGGTTCTGAGTCTTCGGGCAAAACCACACTGGCCCAGCATATAATCGCCGAAGCCCAAAAAGCCGGCGGCATTGCGGCATATATTGATGTCGAGCATGCCTTTGACCCCAGATATGCCGCCAACTGCGGCGTCGACCTGCGCAATTTGTATATCTCCCAGCCTGACACCGGCGAGCAGGCCCTGGAAATTACAGAAACGCTGGTGCGCAGCAGCGGAGTAGACGTGATAGTCATAGATAGCGTAGCCGCGCTGGCGCCAAAAGCCGAGATAGAAGGCGAGATGGGCGATGCCCATGTCGGTTTGCAGGCACGATTGATGTCGCAAGCCTTGAGAAAACTGAGCGCTGCTATCAGCAAGTCTAAAACAGCGGTTGTTTTTATCAACCAGCTCCGAGAGAAGGTCGGCATTTTTTTCGGTAATCCGGAGGTGACTCCTGGGGGCAGGGCTCTCAAGTTCTACAGTTCGGTAAGGATAGATTTGAGGCGGGGCGATTCCATAAAACAGGGCACAGAAATGGTGGGCTCGAAGGTGAAGGCCAGGGTGGTTAAGAATAAGTTGGCTCCACCGTTTCGCAGTGCTGAATTTGACATCATGTTTAACCACGGGATAAGTAAAGAGGGAAACTTGATTGACCTTGGGATAGCTACCGGGTTGGTTAAGAAAGCTGGGGCATTCTTTGCCTATGGCGATACGAAGTTGGGGCAGGGCAGGGAGAATGCCAAGGACTCCCTGAGGCAGCATCCTGAACTGGCTACACAACTAGAAGAAAAAATAAGAGCTTCAAAAGCTATTCCCGGCATCTCTCTGGGAGACGATTCACAGACTTTCTCACAGGAATCTTGATGCACTTCAAGAAGAAGCCAGTTGACAGATAGTAATTCCTTGCAGGATTGCCTCAATCGTGCCTACTATTATCTCAGTTATCGCCCGCGCAGCGAAGGGGAGATCAGGCAGTGGCTTGATAAGCACGGTTTTGCCAAGCAGGTGACTGAGACGGCAATCGTCAGACTAAGAGAGCAGGGATTGTGCGATGATTTCACCTTCGCACAATTCTGGAAGGACGACCGCCTATCCTTCAGGCCTAAGAGCAAGAGGTTGATAACAAAAGAATTGAGAGATAGAAGAGTAGCCACAGAAATCATCGAGCAGGTGATCAGCGACATAGACGATGAAGAGACTGCTTATAAGCTGGGCACGAGCCGGCTGCCGGCCCTGGCTCATCTAAATTATCCAGACTTCTATCGGCGGCTATCAGGTTACCTTGCCTACCGCGGTTTTACTTACAGTGTCATAAAGCGTACCGCATCTCGTCTGTGGCAGGAGAAGGGACAGGGCTAGCATGTGTTGTAATCTAGCTCACAGCGCTTGCTGTGCAGGGCTAATTGAGCCAGATAGCGAGCCAGATCCTGATTTAACGGAGAATGAACATGATTGATTTGGCGGTAGTTGCCAAACTCTGGAGTGCTTATGGCGTGAATATTATCGTCCTGGTTATTCTGCTGCTTGTTGCGTGGATCATAGGGCAGGTGATGCAGAGGTCACAGGTTAAGAGCAAGGAGAGTTTGAGGAAGGGATAAGACGATGTTCGGCTTATATGAGATGGCTTTCGCCTCGCTAACCTGGGGCGAAGTCATTATGATCGTGCTGGGCGGACTCCTGATTTATTTGGGCATCGCCAAGAATTTCGAACCTCTCTTATTGGTGCCAATCGGCTTCGGTATAATTCTGGTCAACATCCCTCTCGGCGGTCTGATGATCTACTCTCCCGATGGTTTCCCGGCCGAGTCAACAACACTGGGTCAACTGCTGCAGGACATCGGCGATGGCAAAGTCGGTTTACTGAATGTTCTATTTGCCTATGGGATCAAGACTGAGATAATTCCTCTCCTCATCTTCCTGGGGCTAGGGGCTTTAGTTGATTTCAGCCCTACGATTGCCCGGCCTATATCCCTCTTCTTCGGAGCTACCGCTCAACTAGGCGTTTTCGTCGCCTTCTCGGTTGCCTATGCCTCCGGCTTGTTTACAGTAAACGAGGCTGCCTGCGTCGCTATTATCGGCGGCTCTGATGGCCCGCCGACGGTTTACCTTACAGTTGCTCTGGCTCCGCACCTCCTCGGCCCTATCGCTCTGGCCGCCTACTCCTATATGGCGCTGGTGCCCATTGTCCAGCCTCCTGTGATAAGGCTACTCACCACCAAGAAAGAACGCGCCATATATATGAACCCAAAGGTGCGCGAGGTATCCAAGCTGGAGCTCATTCTTTTCCCTGTTGTTATCTTCATCGTGGCAGCACTATTTGTCCCCAAATGCACCCCCATCATTGGTATGCTTATGTTCGGTAACCTGCTCCGAGTCACTGGCGTTACCGACAGGTTCGCTCAGTCTGCTGGCACTGTGTTTATTGACGTTCTCACCTTTCTACTGGCGTTAACGGTGGGCGGGCTGATGACCGCTGAGGTATTTCTAAGGGCCCAGACCCTGGCCATCATCGGTCTGGCGGCTCTAGCTTTTGTCTTCTCCACTGCGGGGGGAGTGCTGGGAGCGAAGCTGGTCAACTTATTCTTGAAAGAAAAAATCAATCCAATGATAGGTGCTGCGGGTGTCTCGGCTGTCCCCATGTCGGCAAGGGTAGTGCAAAAGATGGGACAGAAAGCCAATCCCAGGAACTTTCTGCTGATGCATGCCATGGGTCCCAACACGGCCGGCGTCATTGCCACCGCAGTAGTAACCGGAATACTCTACGGCATGCTAATGAAGTAGCCTGGCCATGACCGTAGTCTGAATAGCTTGACAGCTACCTCCGCAAAAGCTATATTTTGCCTGCCGAGGGCCATTAGCTCAGTTGGTTAGAGCACGGTCCTGATAAGACCGGGGTCTGTGGTTCGAGTCCACAATGGCCCACCATAGTGCACCGTGGAATCAGATACTTATTCTAGAGCTGCCAAACACTGACCAGTTGCTGGTAATCGATCAATCCGCTTTCGGCCACACTCTCGATGTCAATGCCAGCCTCAATGGCTGCTGCCACTGGATTAAGACCGCCTAGTTGGATGAGCCCAATCCGATTCAAAGCCACCGGAATCTGACATAGCGGTTCGCTGGTATTACCTATGGCGTAAACTCCATTGATACCAACTTGCTTAAGTTGGGCTATCTTTTCTTCGACAACCTCTCTGGCTGGCGCCGGAATAGTGCGAAAAACACCGAGTATCTTACCGTTCCCTGTTCTGCTAGCTTCGTGAACTCTCGTCATTCTAGCGCGGATAAACTGCTCAGAGGGATCGAGAGAGGTTCCAGAATAGTCAATTAGGGCAACAAAGCGCCTCGGCCTTGAGTTTCTAACCTCGAGCAGGCCCCCAAACCTATACTCTGTAGGAACCCCAGCTTTAAGAAGCACACCGTTTATCACCACACTGCAGACCGTGCCTAATGCAATTTTTCCGTCTGGGACGACGACTGAACCAAGTCTCTCTCCGGCTGAAGCTACTGCTACTAAATCACTGACGCATATTCCGGCTTTGAACACGTCTCCCATAGCCGATAAGGCCTTTTTGAATTTCTCCTTGTCAATGAGTGACGTATTTATCGATAATAGACCGCCACGCTTTGCAGGGTCAAAGGTAGTCTGGTAAGCCAACATCTCCAGCTTCTCTCTTAAGAAACCCATATGCTGTGGTGCGAGTGCTTCCTTAACCTCTTGTTGCCCTTCCCTGGTGATCATCCTGCCATCTCGGCCTACGGGCTCAGTATAACCACGTTCGTCTGCTATCCTCAAGTGATACCTGACTGCCCTTTCACTTAAGAATATTCCTTCACGTTCAAGTTTGCGAGCAATGGTGATTGACCCGAGGGGCTCTGAGGACTCGCTTAGGACTTTTAGAATGGAGACTAGTTTACTTTCTGCGTCTGAGCCAACGCTGTTCAGTTTTTGCATTGAACCCCTTCCTGTCCCCCTAAGATAGACTTGAATCATTATACCACCCCAATTGCAGAAACTGAACAGCGTATTGAGCCCTTCTATCAACATGAAATCAGGAGATGCACTGTACAATTGGGGAGCACCACTTAGATTAGGGTGGGAATTGGTTGCCATTCGTTTTTCCTGCCTCCATGCAATAGCAACTATACTATGCAATCTTGTTAGACTTTCTACGTGCGGTCCTGGACTCGTGATAAACCGGGAGCACAGTTGTGCGGCAACCAGCTTCTGTGCCAGAGGAGTTGTTTCCCATGAGATGCCTTACGCGTATCCAGTCACTTCAGATGGTTTTTGCTCACTACCATTAGCTCGTGAGCCCCCTATCTCCAACTGTGGTTACCAAGGTCGCGAATTCTCTTTCTTATGCCCCCCCTCCACAGAATCCACCACACCGGCACTGTAGGCGATTTCAATGAGGCAAGAGCCTTATGGTGACACCTTTTTAGTGAAATACCTTTCAACTACACAGTCAGCCAACAATTGCTGGCAGATCTTATCGACCTGAGCTTCCTCTGGTGTACCTCTGGCAAGGTATAGTTCAGCGCTCGTGGCTTTTATTACAATCATGATGCCGAGGTCATCTACACCCTTCCGCAATGCTTCACTTCTGGAGTCCGGAAACCCATCCTTCACAGAGACTCCGACTGCGAACAAGACATACCGCTTTCTATCCCTGGCCTTTCAGTTGGCACCGAAGAGATGCGCAAGAAGTAGCGATGAAATCTTAAGTCGTCACTAAACTCAGGATGGAAAGCCACAGCGAGTATCTTCTCCTGCTTTGCCGCCACTACAGTGTCATTGGTCAGTCTTGCCAGGATCTCTACTTGGGAATCCGCGCTCTCGATTACCGGAGCGCGAATGAAAATTGCGGGAAATGGCTCATGTCCTAAAACTGGCATTGGGAGTGCAGTTTCAAAGCTGTCTATTTAGCTCCCAAAGGCATTGCGCTTAACAACTATATCCATTACACCTAGGGTCCCCATATCATGCTCATGAACCTTCTTAGCGAGACAGATCATCCCGGCACATGTTCCCAAAATGGGAAGACCTGCTCTAACAAGCTCTCTTATCGGTTGGATGAGGCCAAAGCTCTGCATCAAGTTAAGTATGACAGTGCTTTCCCCTCCGGGGATGATAAGTCCGTCCAAGCTGTCAAGCTGATTCGGTAAACGAATACGTGAGGTTTCTGCCCCCAGTCGTTCCATAATACTAATATGCTCTACGAATGCACCATGCAAGGCCAAGACTCCAATTTTCATGTCTGGTTACTGCTCCTATATACACTAATCATGTCTAAGAACCTTTGAAAAAGGTAGGCATTGTCCATAGGTCCGGGAGAGCCCTCCGCGTGATATTGAATGGATATGATCGGCAGCTCTCTATGGTTTAACCCCTCAATAGTGCCGTCGTTAAGGTTTATATGGCTCACTTCAAGCCCACCCTTCAGACTATCGATATCAACAGCATATCCATGGTTCTGAGCAGTAATCTGGACTCTGCCCGTATTTAAGTCGCGAACAGGATGATTGCCACCACGATGGCCAAACTTGAGCTTGAATGTTTCAGCCCCTAAAGCACGAGCAATAAGCTGATGACCAAGACAAATACCCATAATCGGCTTCTTACCTAGAAGGTCTTTCACCGTTTTTTCTACACCAATGAGGCGGGCAGGATCGCCAGGTCCAGGAGAGATCAATATTCCATCTGGCTTTAGAGCGAGGATTTCCTCAACTTTGGTACTGCTAGGGACAACAGTGGTTAAACATCCAAGTTCGTTCAGAAGATGCAAAATATTGTATTTCAAGCCGCAGTCTACAACAGCAATGTGATACAACTGATCATTATCTGATGATTGCCGTACATAAGACTCTTTAGTGCTGACTTGGTCGACAAAGTCAGCGATGTCATAATGAGGAACATGCTTAAGCTCCTCCAATGCGTCTTCCGGTTTCATTTCAGAGCTAATCATGCCCATCATTGCTCCAGCCAAACGCAAACGGCGGGTAACGGCTCGGGTGTCGACACCCGAAAGGGCAGGAATGGCGTTAACCTTCATGAATTCACCTAAAGTACTGGTGCTCTGCCAATGGCTGGGTGTGGAGCAATGCTCTCGAATAATCAACCCCCTGACCTGTACCTGTCTTGATTCAAAAGCGCCTTCGCTAATGCCATAATTGCCAATAAGGGGATAGGTAAGCACCAAAATCTGCCCAGCATAAGAAGGGTCAGTGAGCATCTCCTGATAACCAAGCATGCTGGTGTTGAAGACCACTTCGCCATAGGTGCTTTCTTCCGCGCCGAATGAATATCCTTCGTAAACGGAACCATCCTCTAAAGCCAAAAATGCTCGTTTACTCATGTTTTATGCCTTATGCCCCATTGTATTTATTGGTAACAGGCAGCCTCTATCCCAGCCGAAGGCTTTAAGGGCTATTCTCACCCCAGCTGGTGCCTGACGGTGCTTATATTCGCTTGTGTCTACCAGGCGCGCCGTAACTTTGACCTCCCGTTCATGGATTGCTGTAACAATAATCTGCTCCACGCCTCTGTCCGCCTCGACATACGCCGTTGGTAGGAGGTTAGGTAATTCATAGGGAGGCAAGGCGTCGGTATCCCGTTGGTCGGGCCTTAATTCAGCCGAAAAGGATTCATCTAGATTTTTGGCAATGAAATGTGGCTTGAACAGAAGAGCTTCGGGTCGACAACTGCAGATGGCAAGTTCGGGCAATGTAGAAAAGTCTATACCCAAAGACATGGCTTCACCAATAGTCTTCAGAATTTTCTGCCTGTTGGCGACAAGGTCACTAATAGTTGTATTGACCCTAGCCATCCCAATTCGTAACCGGCGCATGTCAATTACTTGGAACTAGCTTTGACTTACCTTGAAGCTCCCGACCGCACAGACATCTCCCTGAGCCATACCCGGTATTGCTCCTTCTCGGTGAGGGGTCCACCTCTTGTGACTGTTACCGTATACAGAAGATTGTCCGGGTCAGCGGGAAGCGCCTTGGCGATTTCTTGAGAGACAGTGCTTTCAAGAAAGCCGGGCGTGACAAGAGTAGAGAACCTTGATTGCAAAGCGCTGTCGAGGTTAATAGTTACCGTAAATATGATCCTTGGCATTGCTCACCTCCCATTGATTCCTCAGCAATGGTGGCCCTAGCATTCTAGATTTTGCCTTATTCACATACGCTCGAATTCATTACCATGCATCTACTTATAGCCTCAATTTGGACACTACATTGGGCTCATAATACAGGTAGGTATTTTTCAAGCTCGTAGTCAGTAACATGGATACGATAGCGATCCCATTCGACCTTCTTATTCTGTAAAAAAGCGTTAAACACGTGGTCCCCGAGAGCCTCGTGCACCAGTTTACTATTTTCGACGAGTTGGATCGCCTCGAAAAGGCTTCCCGGTAACTGGCCTATGCCCCGCTCCTTCCTTTCCTCACTTGTCATATGGTAGACGTTTTCCTCAACTGGCGGAGGCGGTTCCAGGCCTGCCTCGATCCCGGCTAGCCCAGCAGCTAGCATCACGCTGAAGGAAAGGTAAGGATTACACGCTGGGTCAGGAGAGCGAAGCTCAAATCTTGTCTCTTTTTCCTTGCCACTCTTGTATACGGGGAGCCGGATGAGGTCAGAGCGGTTACGTTGTGCCCAGGAAAGATAAACCGGTGCCTCCCAACCTGGCACCAGCCGCTTATATGAGTTGACCCACTGGTTGGTCACTGCGGTAATCTCCGGGGCGTATTTCAGCAGCCCGGCTAGAAAGCTCAAGCCCACCTTGGAAAGATAGTATTTGCCCTTCGGGTCAAAAAAGGCGTTGGTGTCACCTCGGAATAATGATTGGTGAACATGCATCCCGCTACCATTGATGCCAAAGACGGGTTTCGGCATGAAGGTAGCATGAACTCCTCTCAGTAGCGCTATTTGCTTGACCACCAGTCGGTAGGTCATTACATTATCTGCCATGGTCAGGGCATCCGTGTACCTCATGTCTATTTCATGTTGACTGGTGGCAACCTCGTGGTGGGACTTATCAACGGCGATACCCATCTCCTCTAGCGCAATAGTTGTATCTCGCCTTAGGTCATTAGCCGCATCGTGAGGATCCATGTCAAAATAGCTACCAACGTCAAGAGTCTCGATTCCTTTGCTATCCTTGAAATAGAAGTACTCCAGTTCCGGTCCGACATAGTAGATATAGCCCATGTTCGCCGCTTTTGCCAGGTTCCTCTTTAACACATATCTTGGGTCACCCTCAAAGGGCTCTCTTTGCGGGGTGATAATATCACAGAACATCCGGGCTTCAGTGGTATGTTCCTTAGGCCTCCAAGGCAAGAGCTTAAAGGTAGACGCATCAGGCATAGCTACCATATCACTCTCATCAATACGGACGAAGCCCTCAATTGATGAGCCATCGAATCCCACCCCTTCAGCCAGAGCAGTCTCTAACTCTTCTACAGGTATGACAAAGCTCTTCAGAAAACCCAGTATGTCGGTAAACCACAACCTCACGAACTTTACATCACGCTCTCTTGCCGTCTTGATGGCATATTCCTTGCTTTCTTCAGACTCTCTATTTTCCATGCTTTTCCTCCTTCTTGTTTTGTAGTCTCCAACATATTGTCAGTATTACGCTATACTCGTACAATATTCATGACTTCGCCTCCATTACTTGACTAAATTGCGTCATCACCTTCATCGCCGGTTCTGACGCGTACCGCGTTTTCAACTGGGATGACAAAGAGCTTACCATCACCAATCTCTCCAGTCCTGGTAACACTGGTAATTGCGTTCAATATCCTAGCTACATCCTCATCCAGAACCACAACCTCAACTTTGATCTTAGGCAGGAATTCTACACCGTATTCGCCGACTCGCCACTGCAACACGAGACCCCCCTGCCGTCCTCTACCAGTCACCTCGCTAACTGTCATGCCGAGATATCCATGACTTTCCAAAGCTGCCTTGACGGCATCTAATTTCTCCTCCCGAATAATAGCTTCTATCTTTTTCACCGCAGTGTTCCTCCATAGGCCCTCTCCCCATGTTGCGAGATGTCCAGCCCCACTATCTCCTCAGTAGGACTCACCTTGAGTCCAATAGTGACATCAACCAACTTACCTAAACCCCAAGTAGCTCCGAAGGCAAAAGCTCCAACTGAAACCACAGCTAGAAGCTGCTTGGCCAGTTGCATGGCATTTCCGAAAATCAGGCCATCAGCACCTGCTGCATTAACGGTAACGCTGGCAAAAATCCCTGTGGCTAAAGCACCCCAGATACCACCTATGCCATGACACGCCCAGACATCCAAAGACTCGTCAACCTGTAGTTTCTTTGCCCTGAAAAGCATAGCGTAATAACAAACCACCGCTGCCCCGATGCCTATCGGTATTCCCATCACCGGTGACACAAAACCAGCCGCGGGGGTGATTGCTACCAGTCCAACCACCGCTCCAGTGGCAGTGCCGAGGGCAGTTGGTCTCCGGTAAATCCAGCTAAGGAGCATCCAGGTCAAGGCTGCTGCCCCTGCCGATGTATTGGTGGCGACAAAAGCGGTTGCAGCCAAGCCACCAGAAATAAGAGCGCTGCCGGCATTGAAACCAAACCAGCCAAACCAGAGCAGGCCAGCACCAAGCACCACTATAGGAATATTGGAGGGTTCCATTGGCTCCTTCTCCAGGAAGCCCCTACGTGGGCCGAGGCACATGGCCAAGGCCAAGGCAGACATGCCAGCGCTAACGTGAACCACTGTGCCGCCAGCAAAGTCGAGCACACCCAATCTAGTGAGCCATCCCCCACTACCCCACACCCAGTGGGCTACGGGACAGTAGACAACAGTAAACCACAGTGCAGCAAAGACAATCAGTGCACTAAACTTCATTCGCTCAACGACGGCACCGGTGATCAAGGCTATCGTAATAATGGCGAACATGGCTTGAAACACCATGAAAGCCAGATGAGGCACGGTAGTAGCATAGACTGACGACGGCTCTTGCCCCACATTCCTCAGCCCGACAAAATCGAGCCCTCCAATAATACCAACTTTGTCGGGAGCGAAGCCCAAGCTATAACCGTAGAGCACCCAAAGTATGCCAATTAGACCTAAAGCCACAAAACTCATCATGATTGTGGACAAAACGTTCTTCCGCCTCACCATTCCGCCATAGAATAGAGCTAATCCTGGAGTCATGACCATGACCAGGGCTGACGAAATTAGAAGCCAGGCAGTATCAGCCGCATTAACCATGTCTGACGCCTCCTTTAATAGGCATAAAGGGTTCCATAAGGTCGAAGCCAACGTGGGGAAAGCCTAATAAACTTGTGCTCAAGTATTTTCTTAATGTCATAGCCAAAATAAGAAGCAAACTCGCCAATATACTGGCGCAGAATCTGATAGTCGTTGTCTTCCAGATCGGCAACGCCGAGCTCCTTGCCAAGTTGATAGTCCTCAACATTCCCTCTGATGTAAATTAGGCCGCCGTGCATTCCAGTGCCGATAAATCTAGCCTTGTGATACTCACGTTCACCAAGATTCAGGCCTAGGAGGATCACGATGCCCCCAGCCATGTACTCGCCAAGGAAATCCTGGGCAGTACCGCCGATGACGAGCACCGGTTTTTTGCCTTGGTACTCCTTCATATGGATACCAGCCCGATAGCCAACGTCTTCTTGAACAAAGATTTTCCCGCCTCTGGCCGACAAGCCAATGATGTCTCCAGCGTGCCCATGTACAACTATCTCACCCTCATTCATAGTATTGCCACAGCCGTCTTGAGTATTGCCATGTATAATAATTATCGGTCCACTCATAAAGGCTCCCAGGTCATTGCCCGGAGTGCCAAATACCTCGAGTCCCACCGACTTATCTAGATTGGTGCCAATATACCTTTGCCCATAAACGTTACTGATTTCAATCTTCCGGGCACCATTTGAGATTGCCTCTCTTAAGCTAATGTTAAGTTCCCGATACGAAACCCCCCTGGCATCTATCGTGACCGCAGAGTCCTTTCTGTCTGCCATTTCTAGCTCCCTGCCATTCTTACTCCCAAGATTTCGAGCTCAGTATCGGTTAGCCCAACACCTCTCAGATGTAGTCGGTTGCCGCGCAGGCTCTCGACAGCGTTGACGCCGAGTCCGCCCAGTATATCCTTCAACTCCATGCTCCAGCCTCGCAGCAAGTTAGCCAGTCTGCGGGCACCGATATCTGGATTGACTCTCTTGGTCAAGCGGGGGTCCGTGGTACAGATACCCCAGGCACACTTCCCGGTATGACACTGCTGGCAGACATGGCAACCCAGTGCAATTAATGCGGCTGTCCCGATATACACGGCATCTGCACCTAGAGCAATGGCTTTGGCTACATCACCACTATTTCTTATTCCACCCGAGACCACAATAGAGGCTTGGTTGCGTATACCCTCTTGCCTTAATCGGCTGTCTACTGAAGCCAGAGCCATCTCAACCGGAATGCCTACATTGTCGCGGATAATCTTGGGAGCAGCACCGGTAGCTCCCCTGAGTCCGTCAAGGACGATAATATCGGCACCAGCTCTTACAATACCGCTGGCAATAGCAGCTGAGTTGTGTACTGCAGCAATCTTGACCGATACTGGCTTGGTATAGTTTGTTGCCTCTTTCAAGGCATATATAAGCTGAGCCAGGTCCTCAATGGAGTAGATATCGTGCTGGGGTGCTGGTGACAGGGCATCGGTTCCCTTGGGAATCATTCGGGTAAAAGAGACTTCGTCACTTACCTTCTCTCCAGGAAGATGTCCTCCAATGCCAGGCTTAGCTCCTTGTCCAATCTTAATCTCAAGTACTCGGGCAGCATCAAGATAAGCCTGATGAACCCCGAAACGTCCCGATGCTACTTGAACGACCGTATTGTTGCCGTACTGATATAGCTTGGGGTGAAGCCCGCCTTCGCCAGTATTCCATAGCGTGTCCATTTCGGCAGCTGCCCTGGCCAGGGACTCATGGACATTAAGACTGACTGCTCCATAGGACATGGCAGCAAACATCACTGGCACCTCTAGCTTTACCTGGGGAGCTAACTCTGTTTTCAAACTGAGTGAGTCCGTGCCAAGTTCCAGCCGGTCAGGTTTGCGCCCCAGATATGTGGTTAGCTCCATTGGCTCACGGAGCGGATCGATAGATGGGTTGGTCACCTGACTGGCGTTAAGCAGCAGGTGATCCCAGTAAATGCACTGGCTCTTATCATCACCCATGCCGCTAAGGAGCACCCCACCGGTTTCTGCTTGCCTGGCAATGTCTTCGATCACCTCGGGGCGCCAGTTATAGTTCTCCCGATAGTCCAGCGGGTTTCGGCTAATAGTCAGCGCGTGGGTGGGGCAAAAGAGCACACAGCGATGGCAACCAACACAATTCTCTTCTCGGCTCCTCACCTCGTCGTCTTCAGCATCGTAGTAATTGACGTCGAAAGTACATTGGTTAACACAGACCTGACACCTGATACACCGCTCAGGGTCTCGTTTTACCAGGAATTTTGCTGCTATATAGGTCTTCACTGTCTCTTTTCCCTCAGATTCTTATCGGTATTCCTCGTTTTGCCAAGTATTCCTTTATCTCAGCTATAGAGTATGTCCCGTAATGGAAAATACTGGCTGCCAAGACTGCATCTGCCTTGCCTAAGACCAGTGCCTGATACAGGTCTTCCGGGCTGCCAGCGCCACCACTGGCAACAACGGGCACGGTAACTGCCTCGGAAATGGTGCGCGTAAGCTCGGTGTCATATCCCGCCCGGTGTCCATCAGCATCCATGCTGGTAAGCAACAATTCACCCGCCCCTAGGGCTACTGCCCGGCTTGCCCAGTCAAGGGCACCAATCGCGGCAGGCTGCCGACCACTATAGGTATAGACTTCCCATTTAGGTCGGCTGCTTCCATCCATTCGCTTGGCATCTATGGCCACCACAACGCACTGACTGCCAAATCTATCGGCGCTTTCTCTAATCAAGCTGGGGTTAAACACGGCAGCCGTGTTTATTGAGATCTTATCTGCCCCTGCCAGCAACATGCGGCGCATATCACTGATGTTGCGCAGCCCGCCACCTACGGTAAGCGGTATGAACACCTTCTCTGATATACGCTCCACAACTTCAACCATAGTGTCACGCCCTTCGGGGGTAGCCATTATGTCCAGAAAGACCAGTTCATCTGCACCCTCTTTATAGTAGAAATCGGCTAGCTCCACCGGGTCACCAGCATCGCGTAGCTCAACGAAGCTTTTCCCCTTGACTACCCGGCCATCCTTCACATCAAGGCACGGGATAATTCTTTTTGTCAGCATTTTATATCGCCTCCACAGTCACTACTGCATCCTTAGTAACTATCGGTCGCTGAGATACCGTCTTCAGCCTTCCTACGACCAGTTCGCCTCCCATGGGAATCCACGCTCTGTCCAGTTCAGGGCATATCAGGCGGATAGCAGATTCCTCAGAAGAAAGATATATCATGTCACCCTTTTCTCCGACGGTCATCGGTCGTAACCTAATACGGTCAGTCAAGCCAATCATCTCGCCATGATGAGCAAGGATTACCGCAAATGGCCCGTTCAGGAGTAAGCTGCCATATACCTGACGCAGAGCTCGCATCAGCTTCTGCTCCCCTAATGGCATGCGCTCAATATCGCTCCAGAAAGGTGCTGCCAGTATCTTAGCCGCTATCCCTAGTGGCAGATTGTGCCTGCGCAGGAGCAAGTCAACGGCATAAGCTACTACTTCGGTATCTGTCTGCATCGTGCAATGATAGCCGAACTGTTCTAGGTAGCGGCGATTTATTCCGTAAGATGAAATCTCACCGTTATGAACCACTGTCCAGTCCAGAATAGAGAAGGGGTGAGCCCCGCCCCACCAGCCAGGCGTATTAGTGGGGAACCTCCCATGTGCTGTCCACAGGTAGCCTGCGTATTGCTCCAGGCAGAAGTAATCAGCTATCTCTTCGGGGTAGCCTACGCCTTTGAATACAGCCATATTCTTACCGCTAGAGAAGACAAAGCTATCGCACAAGCGCGTATTTATCTCCATCACCCTGTCCACGACGTAGTCATCATCAGATTGCTTCTTCGGCTCATGCTGACCTATGTTAAGAAAGTAGCGCCATACTACCGGGGGGTTCGCAACGCTTGGTGTGGGTCGGGTTGGCACCTCTTCATGGTGAACCAGGTCAAATTTTTCCTGGAGAAATGCCTCTGTTTCTTGCTGTCCCTTCTGGCTGAGATACATGACGTGGAGTGCATAGCAATCGGCATATTCTGGGTACAGGCCATAGATAGCAAATCCGCCACCAAGACCATTGCCTCGGTCATGCATATTGGCAATGGCACTGACGACACGCTCTCCGGAAAATCTTTCGCCCGCTGTATTCATGGCCCCGAATATTGAGCAGGCGTCAATTACCTTGTCATCGTTGTGGGGATTATTTACGTGTATAATATCTTTCACAGCTGTCCCTCCCGTGAAGAAATGCATTTTTCAAGGGGCATTTCTTCGGCCTGCTCCACAGAGACTACCGAGTGCGATGACATTGATGGTGGCATTGCCAATCGTGGCCGCCAGATCTCTTCAGGGAGGGAGATCAAACCAAAATCATCAGCGACGAGGACTCCCTTGAAGCTATCCACGTTTAGCCTGTCCTTCATCAAATTGTAGATGATGCCTGACTTCTCAATATCCCCGCTAAAGACCATGCCTACTATAAGCCCGTCTTTTAGAACCACCTTCCTGTAGACGTGGTCCTGTTTGGCTTTGATTACTTCATAGTTATCGTCAGGCGGGGTCACCATGCCAGCCGAGACAGTATTTATCCCGAAGTACCTCAAGGAATTCATTGCTGTCCCGCCTTCATATTCAGCGGGGATACCAGCCATATTGAGTCCCGCAACCCTGCCCTCAACGTAGGCGTTAGGCCATACAGGAGTGAGCCGATTCTCTCCATAGACGAAATCATAAGCCTCGGCTGCATCCCCGCAAGCGTAGACATCGGGGCTGGATGTGGCCATATGGCGGTCAACTACTATGCCACGGTTCGTTTTTATTCCAGCGTCGGCGACAAGTTCAGTGCACGGCTGGACTCCGATAGCTACAATTACCATTTCACAGGGTATTACCCGGTTATTATCCAGGCTGACAACAATAGCTTCACCCGTCAAATAGCTGCAAATCTTACCCACCGTTTGTCCGGTTATCATTTCAACACCAGCCTCCCTTAGAGCTCTCTCCTCCAGAGCCGATGCTTCCTCATCGAGAATAGTGTTCAGAATCCGCTCTTTCATCTCAATAACGGTAACCTCGACCCTTCGCTTTACCAGTGCTTCAGTCACACTGACCCCAATTAGTCCACCACCAATGACCACGGCTCTTACCTTCACTCCGCATTGATTCAGGAATTGGTCGATTGCCTTAGCATCGTCGAGCTTGGTAAAAGTGAAGACTCCTTTCAACCCGATATCCCCTATCATTTTGGGAACAATAGGCAAGCCGCCGGTAGCCAGTAGTAGCCTCTCCCAACTGATTTTCTCTCCAGACTCTAGCTCAACAACGTGCTTATCAATATTGAGGTGCTGCGCCTTCCTGCCCAGGAGAGTGTGGATATGTTTTATCTCGTAGAAGTCAGTCGGTCGGAACAACATTTTCTCCACAGTGCACGCTTGCGCCAAATACTCAGAGATGAGCGGCCGTGAATAAGCAAAATAGGGCTCGTCGGAGATCATGACTATTTCTCCTGCTTTGTCTATCTCGCGTATGGCTTCAGCAGCCGCAATGCCCCCAGCTGAGTTACCAATAATTAGATATTTTGTTGTTACCGTACTTTTTGACATTCTATCTATCGCCTATCGCTTTTAGCGCTAGATTCACTCCATGGCCAGCTTTATGAAATTGCTGTACATTCTCAATCCAAAATCACCGCTCTTTTCTGGGTGAAATTGAGTTGCTACCAGCTTCCCTCTTGCAATAACACTGCACATAGTGATGCCATATTCGGTTTCACCAACTATTAGCGCCTTGTCATCTGGCTCGGCACAATAGCTGTGAACAAAGTAGAAATTAGCCCTGTCGGGTATGCCCTCAAATATAGGATGTGAGACCCTCTGAATAACCTGATTCCACCCCATGTGTGGTATCTTGAGCCCTAAAGGGAGTTTCCTAACACTACCGGGAATAACGTCAAGACACTTATGCCAACCCCCTTCTTCAGTAATGCCAAATAAAACTTGTAGCCCGATACAGATGCCAAAGAAGAACCGTCCCTCATCAATGAACCGGCGAATGGAGTCGGCCAGTCCCAACTTAACGAGCTTTGTCATGGTATCAGCCGCGGCGCCGACACCAGGCAGTATGACTGCCCGGGCATCGAGCACATCAACCGGGCTGCTGGTCACCTTTGGTCGGTAACCTAGTTTACTTACGACGTTAACCACGCTGCGTATATTGCCGGCACCGTAATCAATTATGACAATCATCTCGTTTTCTTCCCTCTATACACTCGTGAGAGTCTAGCTCTCGGCCGTGACTTCCACTGACCATTATTCATTCGTACGTCCTGAACCTGCGAGACGTACCCACATAGCTAACTAACGAACCCAGAGTATAATTCTCACCATGCCCATTATGACGACCATCGAGAATCTCCATTGCCTCCTCTCGGTAAGCGTTCATCAGGTAAGGTATACCAGTGACCTTAGCGCATTCCTCGGTTAATGACATCAGGTCACTGCGCCTGATCGCCGGAACACTGAAGCACCTAGCCCCAGCCATTAGCTGCTGGAGTCCCACCCTTATCTTTTCAGCGTAGCTATATATTCCCAGCGCACCAAGTGGGATATTCTTCATCTCATCGGCGCCGACCAAGTCTTTAACCTCTTCGTAGCAGACAAATATCTCTTCCGGTGTTGAGCCGAACTGACTAACGGTATGGGGCAACTTACCCTCACTAAGCCACAGTGCAATGTTCTTGCCCACTATGCCCGGGATCATCAGCGCCCGCCCCATGCATACCGCCTTGGTAAAGGGTGCCCCCAGAGCTAGCGCCTTAAAGACACCGTCTTCACTACTGAAGCCACCAGCAAATGCAATATCCGGTACTCGCTCACCTTTATTAGCTAATCTGCGACAGAAATCATGGGCGGCAGAGTGCAGATACAGACTTGGTATACCCCATTCCTCCATCATGCGCCAGGGGCTCATCCCGGTGCCACCTCCAGCGCCATCTATTGTCAACAAGTCAATTTGGGCCTTCGAACCCCACTTGATTGCCATTGCCAGCTCACGCAGACTGTAGGCGCCTGTCTTCAGGGTGATTCGCCTAAATCCTAGGTTTCGCAAGCGCTCAACCTCAGCATAGAAGCTCTCTTCGTCAATAAAGCCGAGCCGACTATGCCGCTCGAACTCTTTTAGTGAGCCTGCCTTAAAACTCGCCTGGCTGAGCGGGTGTGATGGGTCAGGAGTGATGATATAGCCACGCTTCTGAAGTTCCAAAGCACGCTCGAGGCTGCTAACCTTTATCTCGCCGCCAATACATTTGGCGCCCTGCCCCCATTTCAATTCGATGCTGTCCAGTCCGTGCTTCCGTATTACGTACTCTGCAACACCCAGCCTCGTATCCTCAACATTCATCTGTACCAGCATTTCACCGTAGCCATTATGGTAGCGACGGTATATTTCAATTCGGCGGTCCATATCCGGTGCAGAAATAATCTTTCCATGACTATCGAGTTCAAGCTGGGGGTCAATGCCGCAGACATTTTCGCCGCAGACGATGGTAATTCCGCTCAGGGCAGCGCCAATAGCAAAATGCTCCCAGTTCTTACGAGCAATTTCGGTAGAACCCAGTGCCCCGGTGAATACAGGTAGACGCATCTTGATTTTCCCACCCCACCCATACTCTGTCTCCGTGTTTACTGCTGGGAAGATAGCCGTATCAGGATTAGCTATGGTCCCATCTGGCAACCCCTTGGCTCCAAGCGCGTATCCCTGGATATTGAGGTGCGAGTAGTCAACTGGATAGTCCTTGTCTCCCCCGGCAATGGTTTCGCCAAAAGGCCCGGGGTAGATTAGCTCCCGGCTGCGAAAGGATGCTTTGAAAACTTCGCAGTTCCCGGTACAGCCGTCAATGCACCGACTGCAAAGCCCGCTCATGGGCACAACGCTTCTGGAGCGATTGGCTGTTCTGGTGGCATCATTGGCATTTGGTCTCTGTAAGTTCATTTTCTTTCCTCCTACTGTTAACTGGCATCTGCCATTTTGCTTCTACCTAAGAAACAAACAGCGTTGCGGGTCTCCGGGTCAGCGATGACTTTGGCTGAAGCGCCGCCGGTTGCCATTGGTACGTCAATAACATGTACAATCTTCTCGAAGTCGCTTAGTTCTGGCAGTAAGTCCTTCAGCATATTGGGTGAATTGGCAAAGAATGCAGTATTGAAATCGGTGGTAGCGTCATCAGGATAGACCGGAAGATAAAGTATGTTGGACTCAACCAAGTCTTGGAAGAAATGGGTCCCGTAGGAGACTTCTGGGACATGACCAGCCTCCTCGCGGGCAATCTCTACCAGGACAGCCGTGGCATCGATATCTGCATGGCCCACATTCACACCGAGCTCAACGTTATTACTTCCCCACCGACCCGGTCCCATTGACATGAGCTTGCCTTCCTTGTGACGCAACTCCTCGTTCAGCTTGCCAATCAATCGTCCAAGAGACCTCTTGGTATCTATTGTGGCTACTTCGGCATATTTCCGGGGGTCTATATAAATGATGTAGCAAATGTCGCTGACCATCCCGGCGTTTATGGCACGATTAGAGCGGAAAAGTATCTGTTCTCTAGGTAATTCTTCGGGTATGCTGATTCTTGTACCAGCTAGCGTAGGCACACGCAGTGATCGGCTTTGCAGCAAGTTGACCCTTACATTACCCTTAACGTCAACATAGGCTGTGAATTCGACATCTACCGGCTGCCCCCATTCGTTCTCCAGTTTTACTAACATCTCTCCGATTATGTTGACAATCTTGGTTCGGTCTATCAGGCCGTTAAATGTCAAGGATAGTTCTTTGTCAAAGCCGCCAGCTGAAGTGCCAAACCAATCACGGAGGTAACCATCAGCTATCTCAGATGTCAGCAAGTTCAGAGTTGGATATCTATCTCCCTTAATTACTTCAACGAAAGGTCTAGTCTCAAAAGTCTTTTCTTCAAGGTTGAGAAGATCTACCATTCTCTGGGAATACTTGGCTACCTCCATGCCAATCTCTGGCCTGATGTTTTGGTGGCTGACCGCTATCATTCTGGGGTAATCGCCGCTCACACGGTTAACGGCGCGAGTGCCCAGGCCAAACACCAGCCGTATCATCCCCTTCTTTGGGTCGATGCGGTTTGTCCAGGCAAAGAGGTTCCGCGAAAAAGCTACCCCGGCCAAGCTTGGAAAGAAGTATTGCTTGTAAGGCATCCCGGAGACACGTTGTACAAGGACTGCCATTTGCTCATCACCTTCGCCAAGACCACGCCGGTGGCGATAAGCAAGGGCGTCAGGGTTCAGGGCGCTCGCATAAACGAGTTTGACCGCCCTTAAGAAGGCTTCAAGGCGTTCCTCGGGGCTACCCTGATTGGCACAGAACTCACTGCGATACTTTCCGGCAAAGGCGTCAGTGAACCCATCCTCGAGAAGGCTCGATGATCGCACAATTATAGGTGCTTGTCCATAGTAATCAATCATGCCCTGGAACTGTTCCATCGTTTCCTCTGGAAACTTGCCTTCCAGGAACCTTTGTTCCAATTTGGCGAAATCATCCCGCGAGATCTTGCCTGTTTTCGATAGCTCCAGCCTGACCTGGAACAGGTCGTTATTTACCAGAAAGGTGAAGAACACGTCTGAGCCTATATAGAAGGAGTCGTGCTCTTCCAACACCTGTGAAAAGTCAATGGGGCCCTTGTCTGCAAGCAAAACACTCCTTGCCAGCAACATCCCGGCTGCTTTGCCACCGATCCGCCCTGAACCAATCAGGCGGTCTCTTATATCTAGCAGAGCATCCAAAGTCAGATAACGGTCAGCTAGCTGGATTAACTTCTTGTGGTTACCAATCATCATTCGGGTTAGTGATTCCTTTAGTACCAAGTTTTCCTGAGTCAGCACCGTCGAATCATGATTTTGCGATTTATCTTGTAGCAGCTTCCGATAGACAGTATCCCAAGGAGCAATGGACTCAGAGCTGACATTAATCGGTCGCCTACTGGCGGTTGTCAGCACCATAGCCGCATCACCACTACGAGAGACAGGTTCCCAGCCATTACTCGTTATTCGATGGGGCAAAAACATTTGTGGAGAGTAACGATCCCATACTTTTAATGGCTGGATGTAAGTATCATTGCCGACGTGGTAAACATCGATGAGTACCTGAGTAGTATTACGTATCTGGGATATGGCGCGGTGTCCATGCTGCCCGCGTCTGACCGCAAAGTAAGCTACGGCACCAACTTTCAAAACATACGGACAAGTCACCTGAAAGAAGTCGGCCAGGAGTTCGTCTGTCGCCCACTCTTCAACTAGCGTTGAAAGATTATCGAAGATGTAACAAGCTCTACTGCCACGTTCTCCGATTACTCGGTGTATCTCGCCAGTGAAATAGTCGAACCCGACACTCGGATCGATCTCGGTGACTGTCATCCCTGGTCTTGGCCTCAGAATCTTAGTATGTGGAGCGAAGTGTAAATAAATACAATCAAGACCCTCTCGGATTGCTTGCTCAGCAAATGCTTCTGCAAAGCGTGGATAGTCCTCCAGTCGGTCAACCTGCCAAACCAAGTTGTCACCTAAACGCAACCCCTGCAGGAGTTCATCAAGATACTGTATTCCACTACCAATCGTCTTAGAAGTTAAACACCGCATTTTTCATAACCTCCTCTTGCCGCTGAGTGTGTATCGAATTGAAGCCATTAGTCCGACACCCTTCTTTTCTCTAGTTCAGTTGTGACTTAAGCTATTCTGAATAGCCGGGCCGACTACCAACGCTTCATTCGGGCAATTAGCTACACACACCGGAATCTCCTCCCCCTGGCAAAAGTCACATTTAACTATCTTTTTCTGTTCTCTATCCTGCCTTATCGCACCAAACGGGCAGACCAACAAGCATGTCCAGCAACCAATACACCGCTCCTGGTCCACCTTGACAAATGAATTAAGAGAGTCGTGAGCCAGAGCCCCAGTAATACAGGCGCGAACACACGGAGTGTCGTTACAGTGCTGGCAACCCACCGAGAGGGATATGATTCCCCTTTCCTCCACTCGAAGTCTTGGCACAGCCCTCACTGAATCTTTCTTGAAGGCTTTCACCATGTCCCTTGATGTAGAGTGTGCCATCTGACAATATACCTCACAGAGGTGACAGCCAATGCAGGCCGACTCCTTAATGTAGATCCTCTGCATATATTATAACCTCCAGGGCGGTAAGCGGCAACCGCTTACCGCATGCCCTATAGTATTATCATGATCGACCCTTGTCAACATTGGTCAGAGGCGCTAGAAGGCTGTGACGGTGGCTCAAGAGACTTTAGTGCCCAAAATATTGGCTATTACTCGCTCTACTTCCCCTGTTATTGTTTATTACATATTCCATCTCAGGTATTCGGGCACAATTCACTGAGCAAATGCGAACAGTCAACGCGCCCAATCTTTAGGAAAAATGGCATTGACTTAGCCCGAATATGTACATAGTGCATTCGCATGCCTATGACATAATGTACATAGCTAAAAGGGACACCAGGTCCTTATCTGGCAACACTAGAAGCCGGTTAGAAGTTCTTAATATCGTTCACTCAGTTCCATTCTTACTCGTAAAATTTACAAAACTAGGCTCATTCAAGTCTTGCTATTGACAAACTAAGCGACGAGGTTTATATTTTGCATAACTGAATATGTGAAAAGGCTGAGAACAGGACTAGTACAGCCTGAGGCGGAGTTCAGAGAGCCGGGGAAGGTGTGAGCCGGTACTTGCGCAGGGTTGGAATGGACCTGGGAGCCGCAAACCGAAAGGTCGAGACTGAGTAGGATTTGCCGCAGAGGCAGCGTTATCACAGCCCAGGGTATCGCCAGATTGGGCTGTACCCGACAAGAGATGGCCGAATAGGCCGAACAAGGGTGGCACCGCGAAGGTTATTAGCCTCTCGCCCCTGGGCGAGAGGCTTTTTTATTTGCAGTAATGAAGGAGTAATGAAATGGTTATTTGTCAGCAGAAATGGTGGCCCCTCCGGGGCCAGATGTAGCATCGAATGTCAACTAGCACCAGCCAAATAGTAACTTAGAAAGGAGACCAAAATGGAAAAGGGAATCTATTTTCTGGACCAGAAGGATATGCCTACTCGCTGGTACAACATTATGGCCGATATGCCCGGGGATATGCCACAAATGCTGCACCCGGGAACTGGAAAACCGATAACCGTAGATGAATTAGCAGGTGTATTTCCCAGGGCGTGCGCCGAACAGGAACTCAACAGGAAAGACCGCTGGATTGAAATTCCTGAGGAACTGCAAGCGATTTACCGTACTTGGAGGCCCACCAATTTGTACCGGGCGCACCGGTTGGAAAAAGCTCTGGATACCCCGGCTAAGATTTTCTTCAAGTATGAAGGAACGAACCAAGCTGGCAGCCACAAGCCCAATACGGCGACAGCTCAGGCATACTACGCCAAGAAGCAAGGCCTCAAGGGCTTAAGCACGGAGACCGGCGCCGGGCAGTGGGGTAGTGCCCTGAGTCTGGCGGGCGCGTTATTCGGCCTGGAGATCAAGGTATTTATGGTTAGGATTAGCTATGACCAAAAGCCCTATCGCCGCATCGCCATGGAGACCTGGGGAGGCAACTGTGTCCCCAGCCCCAGTCCCGAGACTAAATCGGGGCGAGCTATGCTGGAGAAATGGCCCGATTGTCCCGGTAGTCTAGGTCTGGCTATTAGCGAGGCAATAGAGTATATGATGGACCATCCAGAGTACAAATACTCCATCGGCAGCGTCGCTAACCATGTCCTGCTTCATCAGACCATCATCGGCGAAGAGTGTCGGAAGCAAATGGAGATGGCAGACGCCTACCCTGACATTATCGTGGGTAATGTGGGAGGCGGCTCAAACTTCGCCGGGCAATTCTTCCCCTGGATTCGCGATAAGATTAGCGGCAAGAAGCCAAAGATGCGCATTATCTGCTGTGAGCCTGAAAGCTGCCCCAGCATAACCAAAGGGCTTTACGCCTACGACTTTGGTGACATGGCCGGGTTGACTCCCCTTATTAAAATGTACACTCTGGGCCACGGATTTATCCCGGCGCCCATTCACGCGGGAGGACTGCGCTATCATGGTATGGCGCCTACTATATGTCATCTCCATAAACAAGGCCTGGTTGAAGCTGTAGCTGTTCCTCAGACTGCAGCCTTTGCGGCAGGAGTACAGTTTGCTCGCACCGAGGGCATTATCAGCGCTCCTGAGCCCTGCCACAATCTCAAAGTGGCTATTGATGAAGCGCTTAAGTGCAGGGAAGAGGGTGTATCAAAGACCATCCTCATAGCTCACAGCGGGCACGGGCACTTTGACCTAGGTGCCTATGAGAGGTACCTGACGGGGCAACTTGAAGACTATGCCTATCCTGAAGAAGAAGTAAGGAAGGCCCAGCTTGAACTGCCCAAGGTACC
>CAZLAL010000073.1:0-3228 GCA_964557455.1 uncultured Dehalococcoidales bacterium | reverse complement strand
GCTTGAAGAGCCGGCAATAAAGAGGGCCTTTCCATAGCTACCCTTGTGGGTATCTCGGGCTCTCTCCGGGAGTGCTACCGGGCCATTTATTGCCATCTTTATAGATTGGGACTGGTATAGAGAGGGAGGGAAGGATATGTGGGAAACATATAGCTTCCCACAGTGCTCATACCCAGGGTAAAGCATGTTCCCGAGCTTGGGAAGCCCAAATGTTACGGTATAATCCGCCGTTACTGCTATACCCATCTCCTCTCCCGTATCGCCGTTTATGCCTGACGGAATATCCACGCTGAATACCGTCCTTTGGCTCTCATTTATCAACTGGATGACATCTCTGTATAAGCCGCTGACCTTTCGAGCAAGGCCGGTGCCAAATATGGCATCCACAACAGCATCGGAATCAAGAAGCTCAAGCCTTAGAGATTCGATTGAGCCGACCTTAGAGATTTCTATCGGCATCCGGGATGCTATTTCAAAGTTCCTCTTTGCTGCGCCCTTAAATTCGGCCTCATCGCCCACGAGAAAGACTCTTACTTCCCCGCCGGAGGAGTGAATCTTTCTGGCAACTACCAGCCCATCCCCACCGTTGTTGCCACCGCCACAGAAAACCGCGAACTTGTTGCCCTTTATGCCAAATTCCTGCAATATGACGAAGTGCACAGCCTGGCCGGCGTTCTCCATCAGAAGGTCTTGCGAGATGCCGAACTCCTCTGTAGCACGTCTGTCCAGGTCTCTCACCTCAGATACTTTGGCTACTTTCATTTTTCCCCCTTGCTGGAAATTGGCTCCAAATCTATATTTGAGTGTGGTTCCCAACTGCTCAGGTAAAATAGTAACTCACTCTGGAGAGAAAGCACAATGGTAACACGGAATTCAGCAGAGACGGCACTATCCGAAATAGTGAGTGGTCGCTGCGCGAAACTGAGTAATCAGAGAAGTGTCGGTGAGGCGTTAATTCGACGAGGATGCCTGGTGCAACCATGCTTCCCGAGAGTCACTAAAAGCGCTGCCGGAATGTGTTGCTTGTTTGACCGGCAGTAGATTTGCATCAAGAATATTTGCCATCGCGTGGCTAACCCTGTCACTATTGCCATGGTGTACGGAGATATAAATCATTAGGGTCGTCATGTATTGTCTTTGGTGTCTCAGGTTTATGTGAATTCCTACAGTGCTACTCCCGAGATGTGCGTGCATCGAGTGAGCGACTTCCTTGAGTACGGGGTTTCACAAAATTTGGTAGCTTGCCGTTAGGTTACCGGCTCAAGGCAGTTGACACTGCCAGCAGGGAGGAAATATCCAGTTTGAATCCCGGCCCCATAGCGGTAGATAGAAACGCGCTCTTAATGTATTGCCCTTTAGCCCCGCTGGGCTTCGCCCTGACAATAGCTTCGACTGCTGCTGCTAGGTTCTCCAGGAGCTTGTCCCTATCAAAACTGGTCTTGCCGATGGGCAAATGGATAATGGCTGTTCTGTCCAACCGAAATTCGGCTCTGCCTTTACGAGATTCGTTCACAACTCGGCCTAGATCCTGAGGCTGTACTACAGTGCCAGACTTAGGATTGGGCATTAAACCTCGCCGCCCCAGAATACGACCCAGCTTGGCCACTTTAGGCATCACGTCAGGGGTGGCAATAGATATGTCAAACTCAAGCCAACCGTCTTCGATTTGCTTGATGAACTCGTCGGCTCCTGCATAGTCTGCGCCTGCTTCCTGAGCCAACCTTATGCCCTCACCCTGGGTAAGGACCAGTACTCGTGTCTTCTTGCCGAGTCCGTTAGGGAGCAGGATTACACCACGCACTTGTTGGTCGGCGCTACGGGGATCGACTCCCATCCTAAGATGAAGTTCAACAGTCTCATCAAATTTGGCATAGGCGGCTTTCTTAGCCAGGTCGATTGCTTCCTCAGCAGAATAGCTCCTTGACTCATCTACGAGTTTACTAGCCTCTTGATATTTCTTGCCGTGTTTTTTCACTTGCTTATACCTCAGAAATCTGCGAGTTTCTCAAAATCTCAATTTATTCTACATCTACTCCCATGCTCCTAGCTGTGCCGGCAACAACACGTGCCGCCTTATCAACATCAGTTGTATTGAGATCTTTCATTTTATTCCGCGCGATCTCATAAAGCTGCTCTTTGCTTATCTTGCCTACCTTCTCGGTCCCAGCTTTACCACTCCCCTTCTCTACACCCAAAGCACGCCGTAGTAAGTCAGAAACGGGCGGCATCTTGGTGATAAAGCTAAAGGAGCGATCCTCATATACAGTTATCTCTGCCGGGACAACGAAACCTTCTTGAGAAGCGGTCCGTTCATTATACTCCTTGCAAAAAGCCATGATGTTAATGCCATGCTGGCCCAAAGCAGGCCCTACGGGTGGCGCCGGAGTAGCTTTGCCCGCAGGTATCTGCAATCTAATGATTGTTCTGACCTTTTTCGCCATTACTAATTCTCTCTTTCACTGTGCGCTGGTTTTTGGCCAGGACGCGTTATATCTTTTCTATGCCAAGTAGATCAAGTTCTACCGGCGTCTCTCGGCCGAAGAGCGACAGTAAGACTATTACCTTGCCCTTATTCAGATTGAGCTGCTCCAACTTGCCGATGAAATCAATAAAAGGCCCATTCGTTACACGTACACTATCACCTTCCTTGAAAGTCATCTTGACTTCTGTGGGAGCTTCCTCCATACGTCGTAAAATAGTTTCTGCCTCTTCGTTAGGTAGAGGAACCGGTTTGGTACCAGCGCTCACAAAGCCAGCGACCCCCGGGGTATTACGTACAATATCCCAACTGTGCTCGTCTAATGTCATGTTTACCATGATATAACCTGGAAAGGCTTTTCTGGTCATCGTATGCCGCTTTCCAGCTTTGATTTCAATCTCTTTGGTTGTCGGTATCACTACGTTAAAAATCTTGTCTCCCACATCCAAATATTTGATGCGCTGCTCCAGGTTCCTCCTGGCCTGCTCTTCGTGAGCCGAAGAGACATATAATAAATACCATTCTCCGTCAGCCATGGCTACTAACCACCAAAAAGCAAAAATAATCGTGTAAAAGCCCAGTCTAAAACACCCAGAATAGCACCCACGACAACGCACACAGCGAGCACTAGAATACTCAACCTCCAGGCTTCTTGCCTTGTTGGCCAGTGTGCTTTCCGCAGTTCGGCTATTACCTCGGTGAAGAAACTGAACCTTGATTTCTTGGCTGGAGCGGACTTAGCATTCGCT
>CAZLAL010000072.1:0-3269 GCA_964557455.1 uncultured Dehalococcoidales bacterium | reverse complement strand
ACTTATGGTTTTGTCAGGCATTTGAGCGGACCCTGATACATCGGTATACTATGTATGTTAAATTATACACTCCTGCTGATTCTTGTCAACATCTTCTCGGCACTGCTATCAGCTCACCTTGATAGTGGACTGTTACGACGACAGGGGCAAATCAGAATCGGCCTGTCCTGCTCGAAACACTCCCTGCCAACGCCAAACACAGGCAAGAAAGAGGCTACTCCCCGGAATTCCTGGGCTCCGCAGGATTTCCACCTGCTTTACTGCGAAGTGGGCCCGGCAGGATTCGAACCTGCGACCAACCGGTTATGAGCCGGCCGCTCTGCCACTGAGCTACGAGCCCATTGCTCCACTCACAAATGGTCCCGGTTTTTGTGGCAACCGAACCTGTGTACAGAGGAGGACGGACCCAAACCCATAACAGCCTCTTCGTTCAAAGGAGTAGCCGCCTTAGACACCCATTCCCTTCGTTCTTTGAAACTGAAAAACGAGAAAGCGCGACCTTTCCCGTTGTTCATAGTGTGAGCGCTCTTCCTTATCTTCACCCCCTGAACAAGTGATTCTACCATACTTGCCTGAGAGGCAACAACCGCTGGCGGTACTATGCAGGCAACTGATGCCATTATTCAGCAGTGCATCATACGTACCCTGCGGTCGCAACATAACAACAGATGCTGCACCATTATGAAACAAAGGGGTTCTTGTTGGGTGTTGATAGGTTCTGACATTAGCCCTATACTATTAATACTTTAGAGAGACAACTGTGAGCGCCGCTAAAATTCTAATCGTTGAAGATGACCGCAACCTGCTCGATACCCTCAAATATAATCTTCGTAAAGAGGGCTATAGCGCCGTCGCTGCGGTCGACGGCGCCGAGGCGCTCGATGTCGCTCGCCGGGAAAAGCCAGACCTTATCATCCTCGATGTAATGTTGCCCAAGCTCAGCGGCCTGGAGGTCTGCCGCACCCTGAGGAAAGAGATGACCACTCCTATCCTCATGCTTACTGCCAAGACAGAAGAAGTAGACAAAATAGTAGGGCTGGAGATCGGGGCTGATGACTATATGACCAAGCCGTTCAGCATGAGAGAATTGCTGGCTCGCTTGGGCGCAATGCTTCGCCGGGCTGACATGTCTAAACTACAACTCGCCCGTGAACGAAAAACCTTGAAAATCGGTGGCCTGGAGATAGACACCGGTCGTCATCAAGCTTCTCACAGAGGTTCGCGGCTAGAACTCACTCCGAAGGAGTATGACTTACTGGTCTTCCTTGCCACAAATAAAGGACTCGTCTTCAGTCGAGAGCAGCTATTAGAAAAAGTCTGGGGCTACGATTTCGCCGGCGATACCCGGACTGTTGACGTCCATATCCGCTGGCTGCGGCAAAAAATAGAAAGAGACCCGGCTAGGCCCAATGTCCTGGTGACCGTCAGGGGAGCCGGTTATAAACTGGAAGGCTAGAGATGTTCCGCAGCATTCAATGGCGCATAACCATCTACTTCATTTTGGTTGTGCTCATCATCATGGCTGTCCTGGGAGTCTATTTGGTCAACTCTACCCGTAATTGTCAGCTTGATAACCTGCGCTCTCAGCTGGAGAGCGAGGCCAGCATCGCCGCCCAGGCCAGCTTGCCCGGTTTCTTAACTCCGGATGAGCCGACCTTTCTCAACGAGCTGGCCAGGAAGCTGGGCTCGGAAATTGAAACCAGGGTTACCATCGTTGCACTTAACGGTACCGTTTTGGGCGATTCGGAAGAAGACCCTGCGGCGATGGAAAACCATGCCGAGCGCCCCGAAATTGCTGACGCTCTAGAGGGGCGCGTTGGAGAGAGCACCCGCTACAGTACAACCCTGGGGCAGAAGATGATGTACGTGGCTGTTCCTGTCTTGCACCAGGATGACACTCTGGCTCTAGGCGTGGTCCGTGTCTCACTGCCACTTACAGTCGTGGAAAATGCGGTAAGACGGGTCACGGCAAGCATCATTATCGCCACAGCGGTGGCTACAGTGTTGGTTATCCTGGCCGCATGGGTAATTGCCCGTATAACTACCAGGCCGATACGGAGGCTTACCTTTGCTTCCAGGAGAATTGCTTCCGGAGAGCTTGGACAGAAGATAGCCATGGAGACTGAAGGCGAAGTGGGGGAACTAACCCGTGCTTTCAATGAAATGTCGGCAAAGACGAAAGAACTGGTGGAAGCGATCTCAGAAGACAGAGCCAAGCTGTCAACCATCCTTAACAACATGACCGATGCCGTCATCATGATAGACAGTGAAGCGAACATATCGCTGGCCAACAGAGCCGCAGAGAATCTATTTGACAGTAAGGAAGCCAAAGATAAGCGGCTAATCGAAGTGGTGCGAGACCACGAGGTCGACGAGCTACTAAAACTATGCCTGAGAACAGCCAGGATGCAAGCTGTTCAGTACGAGTCCAGTATATCAAGACGCTATCTGCGGGCTATTGCCGTCCCTATTGCCCAGAATGCCGTACTGTTCTTGTTCCAAGACCTCACCGAACTGAAAAATCTGCAGACAACAAGACGCGAACTCATCGGCAACATATCCCACGAATTCAGAACGCCGCTGGCTGGAATCAAGGCGATGGTAGAGACTCTGCGAGATGGCGCTGTAGATGATAAGGAAGCGGCCACAGATTTTCTCGGCAGGATTGACAGCGAGATGGACCGTTTGACGCAGCTGGTGGCTGAATTGACGGAGCTCTCCCGAATCGAAACGGGCAAAGCCGAGCTAAACAGAGAGCCGGTCAACCTCAATCATCTCGCGGAGGAAGTTATTTCCCGGCTCAGCTCCCAGGCGGACAGACAAAACCTTTCCGTTTCCGGGAACTTTGCCCCCGATTTGCCCTCTGTTCCCGCCGACAAAGATAGAGTGCGGCAGGTAATCACCAATCTATTGCATAACGCCATAAAATTCACCCGTCCCGGCGGAAAGATAATGATCACTACGGGAACACTTCCAGATTCAGTCGTCGTGAATGTAGTCGATACCGGGATAGGCATCCCCAAGCAAGACCTGGCTCGTATCTTTGAACGTTTCTATAAGGGAGATAAAGCCCGGGCCGGAGAAGGCACCGGCATGGGACTGGCTATCGCCAAGCATGTCGTTGAGGCCCACGGAGGCAGTATTTGGGTCAACAGTGAGGAAGGCAAGGGGTCAACTTTCAGCTTCAGCCTGCCGCTCCGGGTAGGTCCTAAATAAAGAACGAAGATTTAACCAGATTTTAACATGGCCTTAAACCGTCCTTAAAGTCC
>CAZLAL010000071.1:0-7656 GCA_964557455.1 uncultured Dehalococcoidales bacterium | reverse complement strand
TTCTCTTCCTTCTCTTCTACCATGCTTCTGACATCTTCTTCGGGAAGGTCCTTGCCCATAACTGTTGTGACTATGAAGTCATTCCTGGCACCAAAGAGCCTGGCGAAAACCTTTTCTGTGAACTTCGTGCCTCTTTTACCAAAGGTTTCTTGCCAGGCGGCAAGGTGGAAGGAATAGGAATCGCAAATAACTCCGTCCATGTCCCAAAGGATTGTCTTCTTTAACCATGTTTGAACATAGAATAGGAAATCGCCCTCGACCAGGACCGTACCGTCCTTGAGGGTAAGGACTGCTTTACTTTCTGCTAGGCGTCTATTGACTCTAGTAACCCACGCAGATGCCTGGATGGGCTCGTTAATGGGTGCCACGTGTCTAAACCTTATTTCGCTCTTGGCAGTAAAGCCCAGTTCAATTCCATGGCAAAGCATGGCGTAAGCAGTCACTTCGTCGAGAAGTGTGTAAAGAATACCACCGTGAACTGTATTATCCCAACCCTGATGGAATTTTCCGGCAGTGAATTCCGCGCTGACTTTGTCTCTGTCGTGAACAGGTTTGAGCTTCAGCCCTATAGGATTATTTTGGCTGCAGGCGAAGCAAAACTTTGCGGCATATTTAACATGTAATTTTGGCATTTCCATTGATTTGCCCCTGTTCGTGAGTTTTAGACGACAAGAAGGGTATCTTATGTCTGGGATTGGTTATATGGGGAGGGCGAAGATATAGCGGTTGTAGGACAACCGGGTCATCCTGTTCGCCTTTGCTCAAATTTTGCCAACCTAATTTAGTCAGAGAGCTAACTCGGAATTGGGGACTAATCTGAGAGACCATGGCCCGTTTGTGCAGGCTTTGACGTATTTCTGTTGCTATATCGGGGGGTATTTCACCGCAAAAGAGTGTTTTCTGCTTCGTTCGATGACACAAAGTGTTGACGCTGGTCAGATTTGCTGCCTCCAAACATTGCCATTCATCGTCCTTTTGTCTGTAGACAGCAGTAGCTATTTCGGCCCGACCGGCCTTGTGAATGGCGCGCACAGGTAGTTGAGTAAAGGCGAAGGGATAGGCTTCAGCTTCTAGTGTGTTTACGCCAAGCAAGGGAATATTCAAGGTAACAGCAAGTCCCTTAGCAGTGCTGATGCCTACTCGAAGCCCGTTAAAACTTCCTGGTCCCTTAGCTACAATGATTGCCCCTATGGAGCCTAGCTCCACCCTGCTTTGCCGTAATAGGGAAACTAGATTGGGCAACAACTCGACCGTGTGGTTCAGCATTGTCTTCCAGGTTAGCGAGGCCAGTATTTCACCCTTATGCGATAAGGCGATGCCGACGATATTCGATGAAGTATCTATAGCTAGTTCCATATCAAAAATCCAAGCGGGAATGGCACAAGCAGGCATCCAAAATAATGGAACAGAAATTCAAGAGGCCGGGTGCTTGCTGCTCAGAGCCATGATTCCTTCCTTATTCTTGAGTTGTCCTACTAGTTCATAATAGCGCTGCCCTTGTGGTTTCAGGTAAATAGATCGCCCCTTCTGGGAGTCAGCCGTATAGCGTATAGTAATAAGTAGGTTCTCTTGGGGCACTATTTGTAGTCCCTTTTCTGCCCATTCGACGACACAGACTCCGTCGCCATAGAAATACTCGTCAAGACCCAGGTCAGCCATTTCTCCGATGCGGTCCAGACGATAGAAATCAATGTGGTATAAGGGAAGCCGGCCATGATACTCCCTCAAAATGACAAAAGATGGACTGAAGGCGTATTCTTCAACATCCAGTCCGCGAGCGATGCCCTGGACCAGACAAGTCTTCCCTGTGCCCAAGTCGCCTGAGAGGAGGAACACGTCAGCTTTTTGCGCCAGTCGTCCCAGGCAGTCTCCCAAGAACTGAGTCTGTTCGGGACTATGCGAATTTAACTTCAGAGGCTTCATTCTTGAAGTGTTCCCAGCCGGCCTTTCTGTAAGGAATAATGTTTCCTTCGCTATCTACTACAGTCACCCGTTTTGGCAGCTTTTCGTCGGTTATATAGCCTATTACAGTCACCGGGGAATCTAAGGCTTGCTTGACTCGACCGACAGTAGCCTTATCAGCGGTAAAAAGAAGCTCATAATCCTCTCCGCCGCATAAAGCCAGTTCCTGATAGTCAGGGAAATGTGTTGTAACTAAAGGATGTATTGGAATCTGCCCCATATTTATCTTAGCGTTGACTTTGCTGGACTCGCATATATGGTCGAGGTCAGCCACAAGCCCGTCGCTTATATCAATGGCAGTTCTAACCCCTTGTCTCAGCAGGATCTGGCCTTCTCTTACTCTGGGCACGGGTCTGAGGTGAGCTTGCCTCAGTATATTTCTTGCCTCAGGATCTGTGATGGCTTTTCCATTAAGCATCTGGAGTCCAGCCGCCGACAATCCTACGTATCCTGTGACGGCTATTTGCTGACCAAACGAGGCTGTTGAGCGCTCGAGGACCTTTTTGCCCTTGGAACAGCCTATAATTGTTACCGTTATAACTACATTGCGAGCCACAGCGACATTGCCGCCAACTACGGCTACATTAAATTCTCTGGCCATATGCATCAGGCTGTCGACGAATTTGGAGATATGTTCCACTTCTGATTGGCCAGGCAATGCCAGAGAAATCAAAGCGTACTTGGGAATACCACCCATGGCAGCTATATCGCTTAGATTGACAGCCAGTGCTTTCCAGCCCAATTCTTCCCAGGTAATGACGCTCAGGTCAAAGTGTACGTTCTGAACGAGAGTATCGGTAGTAGCTAATTGGATGCGATTATTACCTTGCCAGGCCGCAGCGTCATCTCCAATGCCCAGTAGGATCTGCCGCCAGGGAGAGCGCCTGGGATTTTCGTAGCTAGCGCCGATACTGCGTATGAGATTGATCAGTCCAAATTCCCCGAGCTCAGACAGTCTCATCGTTGGGATTATAGCATTGGCTTCGTTCAACATTCTAGCCGGTTGACATAGTATATGGGCGGGAGATGAGCGTTGTTGCCATTTTACTGCCTGTGGTATAAAATCTAGCCATGCACGATTATGAACTAGTAGCTATAATCAGTCCTGAGGTTGATGAAGATGCTATGGCTAAAATAGTAGACAGGGTGACTCAGTCTATTAACAGTCGTGGGGGAGCCGTCGAGGAGATAAAGAATTGGGGGAGAAGAAGGCTAGCTTATCCTGTCAGGAAATTCATGGAAGCTGAATATGTTTTGGCTCGTTTCAAGCTGATGCCCAGGTTGGTTAGGGAGCTTGAAAGGGAAATTGGCGCTTCAGAGGAGGTACTGCGCTATCTTGTGGTAAGGGTAAGTGACTAATATGGCAGGCTTAAGTAAAGTAATACTCGTGGGTAATCTGGGTTCTGACCCAGAGATGAGGTACACTCCTAGTGGGAAAGCAGTCACTTCTTTTCGCATGGCTACTAGTCGTCGTTACAACACTACCGGCGGGGACACAAAAGAAGAAACGGATTGGTTTAGAGTCAGCGTGTGGGGCAAGCAAGCTGAGCAGTGCAATCAATTTTTGAGCAAAGGTAGGCAGGTTTACGTCGAGGGACGGTTACATGCTCGCAATTGGGAAGGGCAGGATGGGCAGATGAGGACAAGTCTTGATGTGACTGCCGACCGTGTCCTTTTCCTTGGTAGACAAGGTCCGGCGTCTATTCCTGAGGAAGGGGAAGTGGAGGCTGAAGATTTGCCCTTCGAGTAAAATACAAGGAGAAGAGATTTGGCTAATATCGGAAGAGTAAGAGGTACAAGGAATTTCGTCAGCAAACCAGGGATTTGCCCGTTTTGTAAGGGTAATATGAAAATCGATTATAAAGACGTTTCTATGTTGTCTCGCTACATCTCGAGTCAGGGCAAAATCGTCTCGCGGCGACGAAGCAGAACATGCGCTAAGCATCAAAGAGGTTTAGCGCAAGCTATAAAGAGAGCTCGCTATCTTGCGATGTTGCCTTACGCGCCAAAGCATGTTTGGAAGACAGGAGGAGTCGGCTTATTTCGTTCGACAGGTTAAAGAATGCCAAAGCGAACCTACCAACCGAAAAAGATTCCCCGCAAGCGCAGCTTGGGTTTCCGTGCCAGAATGGCCACCCGGGCTGGCAGGCGTGTCCTCAAGGCCAGGCGCCTTAAGGGGAGATACAGGTTGACCCCAGTTTAGATCTGTCCTGTGAAGGAGCCTCGAGCTTTAACTAATAGAGCACAATATGCTTTGGTTTATCAGCAAGGCAAACTGTGGGCAAGCAGCCTGGTAGTGATGAAAGCGATGCCCAATGGCTTAAGTCTAAGCCGCTGCGGTTTCTCCGTGACCAAAAAAGTAGGCAAGGCCGTGCAGCGTAATCGCTTGAAGAGATTATTCAGAGAAATAATGAGGGCGCAATCGCTAAAGAGTGGATGGGACATCGTCTTGATTGCTCGGCCTGCAGCAGTCGATAGTGACTATCAGCGGCTAGAGAGAGCAGTGACTAAGCTTTTGGCTGGGGCGCAATTGCTGGAGACCAAAGAATGGCCCGATTAGCTGTCGCATTCATTAAATTGTACCAGAACACCCTGTCAAGGGTTCTGCCGCATGCCTGCCGCTTCCAGCCGACATGCTCGCAGTATGCAGTTGAGGCAATTAAAAAATACGGGTTTGCTCGAGGTGGTTGGCTGGCAGTTAAGAGAATAGTGCGCTGCAATCCTTTCTCTGAAGGTGGCTACGATCCCGTACCTTAGTTAGAGAATGAAACGATCACAAGTCTTACTTTTTGTCCTAATCGCTCTCTTGGCCTTGGTACTGACTTCTTGTAGCGGTATTTTGGGTGGAGGTTCTACATCGGGAGGATGGTCAGGGACTGCGTTTGACGAGGGGGTTGTCTATACTGGTACCCAAGATGGGAGGGTGGTCGCGGTGAATTCATCAAGTGGGGACATACTCTGGTCTTATGCCATTACCACTACGACCGCGGGGGGGATGTCTTGTAGCCAAGGCTCTGCTGCGACCATTCTATACACGACGCCGATAGTGCACGGTGATTTGGTTTACGTTGGCACCTATAGTGGCGAGGTACATGCTTTAGGCGTAGGCAGTGGTGAACAGGTGTGGGTCTATCCTCCAAAAAGTGGAGGTTATATAGGAGCTGTTGTGGGTAACCCAGTTATAGCTAATGGAATCATCTATACCGTTAGCTCGGATGGCAAGGTTTATGCTTTAAACGCAAGTAACGGCAAGCTTAAGTGGGCAACAGACTCTCCATTGGCTGACAAGCTATGGACGTCCCCGGCAATGCAAGGTGATACTCTCTATGTCAGTACCTTAGATGGTCATATCTACGCTGTGTCTTTAGGAAGTGGGGAGCTATTGGAGTGGTCTTTCGCAGCAGAGGCAGGTTTTGCCTCTTCACCAGTGATTGACGGAGATACCGTTTACGTAGGCTCGTTTGATCGCTATCTTTATGCTGTAAAAATGGGTGGCAACAGCTCAATATGGAGATTTCCGCCCGAGGAACCAGCCGATAATTGGTTCTGGGCATCTCCTGTCATCGGTGGGGATACTGTTTATGCTGCCTGTCTGGACGGCAGACTTTATGCTATTGACTCGGAAACAGGTGAAGAATTATGGGAATTTGATGCTGGAGATCCTATAGTCTGTTCACCTATGTTAATTGATGACCTGCTGGTAGTGGCTGCTGAATCAGGCAATGTGTATGTCATCGATTCCGAGACTGGTAACGGCGAGCGAATTGAAAATCGGGAAAATGGCGATGAACCAACCATTGATGACAAAGTAAGGGCGCCTTTCTGTGCCCACGATGGTCTAGTCTATATTCGGGGTGACGATAACCAGTTGTATATCGTAGATGTTGAGAAGAGGGAAGTGAAAGAGGCAATTCCTTTGACTGAGGAAGAATGAGGATCGCGCCGAATGAATCCTTGGGATATTGTTATAGCTAACCCGGTACTTAATGTACTGATTGCCTTGAGCCAACTTCTAGGTGGCAGTTTTGGCTTGGCAATCATCATGCTCACCATTATCGTGCGCCTAATCACCTGGCCTCTTAACAGGCGGCAACTTAATTCGACCAAGGCTTTGCAGGAGATGCAGCCAAAGATGCAGGAATTGCAGAAGAAATATGGCAAGAACCAGCAGAAGCTCCAACAGGAAATGATGAGGCTTTACAAGGAAGCCGGTGTCAACCCTCTGGGCTGCTTATGGCCTATGTTGGTTCAGTTGCCTATCTGGATTGCCCTTTATCAAGCCATTATGAGGGCTCTAGCTACCACGCCTGAAAACTTGCTTGACCTGGCTCAGCGTCTTTACTCATGGAGCATAGTGAATCATGCGATTCCATTGAGTAGCCATTTCTTGTGGCTTGATCTGGGAAGCCAGGGCGATATTCTTTTAGCCATCATAGTTGGCGGCACAATGTGGCTACAGCAAAAGATGACACAGGCGCCAGCTGTTGACCCCAGGCAAGAGTCCTCCCAAAGAATGATGACACTGATGATGCCTCTGCTGTTTGGCCTGCTGAGTCTGAGTTTTCCGGCTGGTCTGGGTCTCTACTGGGCAGTTTCGAACATAATTGGTATCATAACTCAATACTTCGTCACTGGCGGGGGGGGCTATCTTAAATTCCGATCTCCGCTTCAGCGCGCACCGGCGAAGGGGAAATGAGGAAGCACTTGAAACTTAACAAGGGCAGATTCTGCGAATGAGAAAGTGAGAAATTGGACTATGGAGCCGATTGAGATAACAAGTAGCACAGTAGAGCAGGCGATAGAGAAGGCTGAAGCACAGTTAGGAATGCCGCGCGACGAATTTAGGGTGGAGGTTATCAGGGAAGGGAAGTCAGGCATATTAGGTGTGGGTGGGAGAGAGGCTGCGATTAGAGTCAGTCCAATAAGAGTGCCTGAAAAGGATGTGGTCGACGGGGTCACAGAAATCTTAGGTACGTTGCTTAGGCTACTGGGTGTGGCGGGGGAGGTTGAAGTATCGTCAGAAGAACTACCTTTGGCTTTGGACATTAAGGGTGATGATTTGGGTATCTTAATTGGGCGGCGGGGTCAAACCCTGTCGTCGTTGGAGTACATTGTTAAGCTTATGGTAGTTGGACGGCTCAAGGTCTGGCTGCCGCTAACCGTTGACGTGGGTGGATACAAGAGGCGCCGTCAGGATTCCTTGCAGAGACTGGCCTTATATTTAGCTGAGCAGGTGAAATCAAGACGCCGTGCTATACCTATGGAACCGATGCCTGCCGACGAACGTCGTATTATTCATCTGACCTTGGCCGACAATCCCGATGTTACGACTCAGAGCATAGGTGAAGGTGAGAACAGGAAGGTGGTTATCTTACCGAGAGAGGCTTAGCCATGTTCCCAGAAGCGGATACCAAGGTTAACTTTGTTGAACTGGAAGGAGATGTCCTTCAATTTTGGAAGGAGAAGCACATCTTTGACAGGAGTGTGGAGATAAGAAGAGAAGGACCACATTACACTTTCTACGAAGGTCCACCTACCGCTAACGGCAGTCCAGGAGTGCATCATGTGCTGGCCCGTCTCTACAAGGACGCTGTCTGCCGGTATAAGACGATGAAGGGTTACCATGTGCCGCGAAAGGCAGGCTGGGACACACATGGATTGCCGGTAGAACTGGAGGTAGAAAGCTCTCTTGCC
>CAZLAL010000070.1:0-2871 GCA_964557455.1 uncultured Dehalococcoidales bacterium | reverse complement strand
TTGTTTTACCACATCAAATGCACTAATCTCTGTCAAGTCCCTTTCTCCTTTCAGAATCGCATCTTAGCACACTAATAATGGTCCAAAATCTACCGACCGGGGAAAACTCAAACATGCACGATAGCAAAATAGATTATTGCCGCGAGTCTCTAACCTTTATTCCCTTTCCCTTAAGGTAGCTTTTTGCGTCGGAGACGGATATTTCGCCGAAGTGGAAGATTGAGGCAGCTAAAACTGCCGCTGCTTTGCCAATTGTTACAGCTTCGTAAAGATGCTCTAATTTGCCCGCACCGCCTGAGGCAATGACTGGGATCTTGACAGCTTCCGCCACGGCTTTGGTCATCTCTAAATCATAACCCGCCTTAGTGCCATCGGCGTCTTTGCTGGTCAAGAGAATCTCCCCAGCTCCTAGCTTTTCCGTCCTCTTTGCCCATTCAACAATATCCAGCCCCGTAGATTCGCTACCACTCTTGACTACCACTTCTAGTCGTGGCAGGCTGCTCCCAGGCGGGTTCTTTCGCCCATCAATGGCGACGATGAGTTTTGCCCTGCCAAATCTGTTCGAGGCCTCTGCTATAAGGTCGGGGTTCCTCACAGCCCCGGTATTTATTGAAACTTTGCTTACGCCCAGATCAAACAAGGCTTGCATATCCTCAATACTGCTGATCCCGCCACCTACAACGAAAGGGACGGTAACCTTTTTTGCTGTCTTCTCGACCCATTCTAGCCTTGTTCCTCTGCTCTCCACACTAGCTGCAATGTCGAGGAAAAGAAGCTCGTCAGCTCCTTCCCGGCAATAAGTCTCTGCTGCCTCTACAGGATCTCGGGCGTCCCTCAGATTCACGAATCTTATTCCCTTGACTACCCTCCCATCCTTCACATCCAAACAGGGTATGATTCGCACTGCTTCCATTTCACAGGTCCCAGCAAGTATTCCAGCAGGTAAACACGATTTAGAGACAAGGCAAACTTAGCGTCACAGGATCTTAGAATAGACTATAACGCGAGTAGCGCTGAAGCCCGTTTGCTCAACCAGACTAAGCAAACTCTTGTCCCTATAGTTTATGCCTATGCGCATGATTTTAATACCTTTGGAGCGATACTTATCAGCTAATGTATCGATTAGTCTGGTCGCGATACCTCTTCGCTGATAATCAGGGTGAACACCTATCATTTCAATTACGCCCACTTCGGTGGCAGATTCTCGCAGACGCGCTACCTGACCTAACACAAACCCACGAACCTGGCCATCAAGCTCAGCTACAAAGCTAAAGTCAAGCAGCGCTGCCACATTTCCGGTAAGCGAACCCACATAACTAGCCGGATTCTCTTGAGGTCTTATTCCCTTGGTAGTGGATAAGATATATTCGGCTGTCAAGTTCTCGTAAGTAACCGCCTTGCCTGCTGCTCTAATCTCACTATCAATGGAAAGAATAGTATTGGTGTCTTCGAGATTCATAGGTCTGACTTCAACTTTGCCTTCTGCAGTGCTCATACTAGCCCTTTCTTCCCCAAATAGTGCCTTGTAGTGTACGCGTTATTATAACATTACAGGAACCCATGCTCAATCTTGAACAAGCCTCCTGCTCACGTGTCATTATTCGGTATGTGGGACTACCGAATGGTTGCCGTGGACTCCTACGTCACACCTGCGAGCTTAGGCTCGTAACGTCCGATCTAAGATTGTGTCGGAGTGTAGCGCACAAAGAACCTGCACACTCGTCAAGAGATTTACAGTGACCCGCTTCTTGGTGTATCATGGGTCATATTCAAGGGATAATCCCTTGAGTTCACGCTTGAAGCGCAGCTTTGGTCATCAACAACCAGTTCACAGACCTGCCACAAATATATATGGTATGAAGGTGGGAGTTCTTGCCCTACAGGGAACGTTCATAGAGCATATTGTCATTCTTCAACAATTGGGTGTGGAGCCCTCTTTAATCCGCCTACCCAGCCAACTGGACACATTGGACGGACTAATTATCCCTGGTGGCGAAAGCACAACCATGCTCAGGCTCATGGAGAGTTTTGGGTTGCTTAAGCCCATCAGGGAGATGGCTAGAGACGGGTTAGCCGTTTGGGGAACCTGTGCCGGGATGATCTTGCTCGCCAAGCAAGTATCTAACTACGAGATGGAGACTCTGCGACTTATGGACATCAAGGTCAAACGAAACGCCTTTGGCAGCCAGGTTGATAGCTTTGAGGCTGACTTAAACATACCGCTTATGGGCGAAGAGCCATTCCCTGCTGTTTTCATTCGCGCTCCATTTGTCGAGGAAGCCAAGCCAGCCGTGAAGATCCTGTCTCGTCTTCCCAATGGGAGCATCGTCGCCGTCAGACAAAACCGCCTACTGGCCTGCGCTTTCCACCCAGAATTCACCAGCGACTTAAGGTTTCATAGCTATTTTCTGAATGTGGTCGAGCAGAGAGTGTCTGGCGACTCCGATGATGAGATATTTTCGGATTCGCACCTCCGGTCTTGACAGCTAACTTGCTCTCGCGAGCTGTAGGAAGGTAGATTTGGTGTTCCGGATCGAAATCTCAGTGAAGGCTGGTTTCCCTGACCCGAGAGGAGACAGGCTGAAGCTAGACATTCGTGACATCGGGATCACAGTCGTGACAGACGTCAGGGTCAGCGACGTATATCTTCTGGAGGGAGACCTTACCGAGGCAGAAGTGATGAAGATTAGCCAGGAATTGCTGGCCGATCCCATAGTTGAGGACTTTTCCTGGACTGACGGTCGAATATCTCCTATTGAGCATCAGGATACATTCGTTATTGAGGTAGCCTACAATGCTGGCGTTACAGTTCCTCTCGAGGAGAGTGTCAGCAAGGCAATCCGCGATCTCGGCATAGATACAATTAGCTCC
>CAZLAL010000069.1:0-9318 GCA_964557455.1 uncultured Dehalococcoidales bacterium | reverse complement strand
TCTTCCAAGACGTTGAATTCACTAGCCGGTCGCAGAAGGAGATAAAATGCCCAAGACCCGTCGGAAAGAGACCCAAAAAACTGTCGGCCAAGATAGAGTTGCCCAAGCTGTTTTTGCTGCCGGTGAGTCAATGGGTATAACCGATAGGAAATTGCTGGAGAGATTCACAGAACAAGTCAGCGAGCGCCTCGAGATAGCTCATCCACTTCCCGGTATGGAGGGATTGGTTCCCCGGCAAAGTAGACAGCCTGTGTCCATCTCCCGAATCGAAGAAATGGTCAGGGAAGTTCTGACCGCCGACGAGTTTTCTCCCCAGGCCAGGACTCAAGTCGTCTCCGGAATAAAGCTCAGCGACAATGCCCTAAGAGTCCTAGAAAAGCGATATCTGGCAAAGGATGGAAGAGGAAAGGTTACTGAGACGCCGCAAGAGTTATTTCGCCGCGTGGCCAAGCACATTGCATCAGCCGAGCTTAGCTATAACTCTGAGGCGGATGTCGCATTTCATGAAAATGCTTTCTATCAACTGATGGAAAGACTGGAGTTCTTGCCTAACTCCCCTACTTTAATGAACGCCGGCCACGAACTAGGGCAACTGTCAGCTTGCTTTGTTTTGCCCATTGAGGACTCCATGGAGTCCATTTTTGATACAGTCAAATACACTGCATTGATTCACAAGAGCGGTGGCGGCACGGGTTTCTCCTTTTCCCGCCTTAGACCAGAGAAGGATAGAGTAGGCTCTACCGGTGGCGTTGCTAGCGGCCCTGTTTCTTTCATGCGAGTTTTTGATGCCACTACTGATGTCATAAAGCAAGGTGGCATGCGTCGCGGAGCCAACATGGCAATACTCAATGTCGACCATCCCGATATTTTGAAATTCATTACGGCTAAGGAAGACCCGGAAGCTCTGACTAACTTCAACCTTTCCGTCGCAGTCACCGACGAGTTCATGCAGGCCGTGGAAAAAGGCAGCGATTATCACCTGGTGAACCCGCGCACCGGAGAGACTACGGATAAGCTTAATGCCAAAGAGGTCTTTGACAAAATAGTTGACATGGCCTGGCGCACTGGCGACCCGGGTATCGTATTTCTGGACGAGATAAACAGGCACAACCCCACGCCCAGACTGGGCAAAATAGAAAGCACTAACCCCTGCGGCGAACAACCCCTGCTTCCCTTCGAGTCCTGCAATCTAGGCTCCATCAACCTGTCCAAGATGGTCACGCAGAAAGATGGTCAGCCCTGCATCGACTATGAGAAGTTATCCCACACAGTCAAGGTAGCAGTTCGCTTCCTCGACAACGTCATCGAAGCTAACCAGTTCCCACTGCCACAGATTCAAGAAATGACAAAAACTACCAGGAAAGTAGGCCTGGGGGTGATGGGTTTTGCCGACATGCTGATCCAGCTCGGCATCGCTTACAACAGTGAAGAGGGCCTTGCCACGGCCGAACAGATTGCCCATTTCATATCTGCAGAGGCCGATGAAGCTTCAATAGAATTGGGGCAAGAGAGAGGAGTTTTCCCCTCTTTCCAGGAAAGCATTTATGACATGCCCGGCGGTCCGCGTTTTCGGAATGCTTCCCGGACTACCATTGCTCCTACTGGCAGCTTAAGCATAATCGCCAACTGCTCCAGCGGCATTGAACCGTTATTCGCCTTAAGCTATGTGCGCCATATCCTGGAAGGCGAGGAATTCGTAGAGGTGAACCCTTACTTTGAGGAGGCAGCCAAGAAGGGAGGATTCTATTCTCCAGAGCTGATGAAGCAGCTGGCTCAAGGGAAGAATCTGAAAGATATGGAAGAAGTTCCTGAGGAGATAAAGAGAATCTTCATTACCGCCCATGACATATCTCCGGAATGGCATGTCAAGATGCAGGCGGCATTCCAGAAATTCACCGACAGCGCTGTATCCAAGACAGTCAATTTCCCTCATGAGGCGACGGCCGGAGACGTAGCCAGAGTGTATATGCTGGCTTATCAAGAAGGCTTAAAGGGAATAACCATTTACCGCGATGGGAGTCGCGAGGGCCAGGTTCTCACCGTGGGTAACGGCGTAAAAAAAGCTGAGATCAAGCTGACTCCCAGGAAGAGGCCTAAAGTCACCACGGGCATAACTGAGAGGGTGAGCACTGGATGTGGCTATATATATGTAACAGTAAACTTCGATCAGCAAGGAATATCCGAGGTATTCTCCACCTTAGGAAAAGCCGGAGGTTGCGCGGCAGCACAGCTTGAGGCTATTAGCCGCCTTATATCATTGGCCCTACGGTCTGGAGTAGATCTCGATTCTATTGTAAAGCATCTGAGAGGCATCAGATGCCCTTCTATCGCTTGGGAGCAGGGACATGCCATTTTGTCCTGTGCCGACGCTATCGCCAGCGTGCTTGAGAAATACACTGAAAGGGAAGAGACTCCCATGAAAGCCGACACTCGTTCCCAAAAGTCTGAGAGCGTCGTCAAGAGCGGCGCCGGGCAGTGCCCTGAGTGCGGTGGTCCTTTGATTTATCAGGAAGGCTGCAACATTTGTCCCAACTGTGGCTTTACTAAATGCGGCTAGTGAACGACAAAAGGATATACTAAATTGGAGTTGTAGGATGGGTAGATCGAGAGGAAGTTATTATGCAGCTCTCAGACAGATAACTAGAACTGCCAATTCGGCTCTTAGTTTAAGGAGAACTTGTAATTCCATAGCCAAAACTGCTGCCAAGGCAGTCCAGGCAAATAGCTGCTGTATTGCATCCCTGGATCCGCAAAAGGAATATCTGATCCCTGTAGGCGCCTATGCTTTGAGTGACGTTTATCTGAGGAAGGGCCCTCTTGACGCCCGTAAGAGCCTTCCGGATATCCTTGAAGGAAAGGCGGTATTTATTACCGATGCGGCTACAGATGAAAGAGTTCAGTATCCTCAAATAGCTCTAGCCCAAGGGATATCGTGCATATTAGGCCTTCCCATACTCCGGAAAGGAGAAACAATCGGAGAGATTCGTGTATACGGGCACGCACCTTGTCGATTCTCCGAAGCCGACAAGAGCTTCCTTTTCGTCGTTGCTGATATGTGCGGGGTAGTATTTGAAAGAGCAGAGCTCAGTCAATTGCTGGAGCGAGGCTATAAAGCAGGTGAAAAACGAAAAAAGTCGTCACAGGTATCCCCATTGCCTACGCCCAAGCTAAAGCCAGTTACCTTCGCTCACCCCAGTGAGCAGGACCTTGCCAGGCTCTTAGACTTTTACTGCATCGAATGGCTTTATGAGCCTCGTTCTTTTCCTCTTAGATGGGAAGGCGACAAGATAGCTGAGATGTTCACGCCTGACTTTTACTTGCCCGAGCTGGACCTTTATGTTGAACTCACTACACTAAAGCAAAGTCTCCTGACCGACAAGAATCGCAAGCTGCGCCGGCTCAAAGAGCTCTATCCTGAGGTCAATGTTAAGCTGCTGACCAAGAGCGATTTTCTAAAATTGCTGGCTAAATATGGTTATGGCCCACTGGGTCAAGCCAAAGTAGAGGGAGTCGAGCGAGTTTTGTATAGTCATGCCAGAATTCAACGAAGGGTAAGGATTCTGGCCCGACAGATTTCCCGCGACTACGCCGGTCAACACCTGGTGTTGATAGGCATCTTGAAGGGCGTTGTTTGCTTTATGTCTGACTTGATGCAGCACCTCTCTATACCAGTTACAGTGGACTTTATGGCTATTTCATACTATGGCGGTGATGGTCAGGTAGTCAAGATAACCAGGGACCTGGACAGCAGCATAGCAGGACAACATGTACTGATGGTTGAGGATATTGTCGACACCGGCATGACACTAAATTACATCCTCAGTCATCTCTCCGCCCACAATCCTGCCAGCCTTCGGGTTTGCAGCCTCCTTGATAAGAGAGCGCGTCGACTGACGAATCTTCCCCTTGACTATGTAGGCTTTGAGGTTCCCGATGAGTTTGTCGTGGGGTACGGCCTGGACTACAAGGGAGAATACCGTAATTTGCCCTTTATTGGTATCCTCCACCCCGAGTTAATCAAACAGTCGCCGCCTGGATAGGGACTGCGTACTTGACTATTCTTGCGGCCGCAATCGATATCAGCCGCGTAAGGCTGTGACAACGGAAGATAACAGCAGCAAATAAAAATGCCCCAAGTAGCCTTCTGTTCCTCAGGGCACCTCCCCCCTTCCTTTCTGCTTCCACCTATCTTGCGCCGGACCTTTTACCGTCTGGCACTCTTCGGCTTCCGCTTACTCGGTGGTTGGTTCCGCACTCGCCAAGTTACCAGTTGATTACTTGGAGCACTGTTATGATACCACATCGCTGAAGCTTTGTCAAGGGCTGTCGATTGGCTTGGCGCGCGTTCTAATCCAGATACCGCCTTGCAGGCGAGGTTATGCTCCTGACCGTATAAATAGTTACGGCTGCCAGCTCAGGAAGGGATAGGTCACTGCATTAACGATATTCCAAGTATAAGCAGTGTTTGTCTCGCCCGCAGTGACTGCGATTATGTCCCAGCCTACAAAGGTGCCGATGTCTTTCATTTCTGCCGTTGACTTGCCAGTCCCACCATCCGAAATAGACTGTCCGCTGGTCTCTGTATCCCAGCAGGAGTCGCTCACACTGCCCTGATAGTTCCGCCCTATCAGACCCCCAATATCTTCATTGCCGCACACGCTGCCACTCGAATAGGAATCGCTGACAGTGCCCCGATTATGCCCCACCAGTCCCCCAACAAGCCATTCGCCTGTTACGTTGGCAAGCGAATAGCAATCTCTAATAGTGTCCCGATTCCACCCCACAAGTCCCCCAACATATGAATCACCGATCGCGCTACCAGTAGAATGGCAATTGCTTACAGTGCCCTCGTTAGCATATCCCACCAGACCACCGATATGTATGTCGCCAATCACATTAGCCGAAGAATAAGAGTTGCTCACAATGCCGTTCATACCACCTACTAGGCCACCAACACGCGACTCGCCACTCACGCTACCGCCGGAATGACAATCCCTCACCGTGTCAGTACTGCCTCCCACCAGACCCCCAACCAAATCAACGCCACTGACATTACCGTTGGAATAGCTATCGCTCACACTGCCGCCGTTCCCCCCCACTAAACCACCAACGTCCTCACTGCCGGTCACGCTGCCGTCGGAATAGGAATTCCTCACAGTGCCCTGGTTTGTCCCCGCTAGAATCCCAACAGAGTTCCCGCCGGTCACATAAGCAGCCAGTATGCCGACATTGTTGATCGTGGCGCCCTCAGCAACGTAGCCAAAGAGCCCCACATGATATTCATTAGGGCGACCCAGATGAATATTGCTTATCTCATATCCCTGACCATCGAACGTGCCGGTAAATGGGGCCTCATAATTTCCAATCGGCTGCCAGCCTTTCCCGTCGTTGGCTGTATCACTGGCGAATTCCTCGTAACCGTCAGTAGTTGAATCAATGTCGTTCATCAAGAGATGATTCGCGCCCAAGTTATCCCTGATAGTATTCAAATCATTCCAATCCCATATTTCAACGGTAGCAGGATGTCCCTCTTCACAACCTATAAGTCCGACAATCAGAGCTGCTGCAAGCAGACAAATGCTGACCCTTACCAAGTAATGCTCTCTTTTCAAACTAACTATGGTCTTCATATTTCACCCCCCAGATCGTCTCCGTCTCTTCGATTTCAACCTGGCAATAGCTAATTGGCACTGCAGCACCATACCCTGTCGAATAGCCTCGGTAATAGTGCCTCTCTCCAGCCAGTATACTATAATATTATATCACAGCCTCCATAGTGTCAAGGGCATAAGGGTAGACTCAACACTCGTTGAGATAATGCCCGGTGGCTAGGCCTACGTTTTGGTCGTATGAGGAGCTACGGTTGCCAGCTGAGGAAGGGATAGGTTGCATCGTCAACGACATCGCAGACGTATGAATGATTGCACGCGCAAGCGTTGCCGATTGTAATTACGTCCCACGCCGCAGCTGAGAACGTCGCGATAGCCTTCATCTGCGTCGTAGTCTTGCCCTGTCCCGCCCTGCCAAATAGTCTGTCCCCTGGTCTCGATGTCCCAGAACGACCTGACCACAGTACCTTCTGCGATCCACCTCACCAAACGCCAATACAACCTTCGCCCATCACATTGCAGGTGCAATAGAAGTTGCTCACAATCGCGCCACCCCAACAACCAAAGCCGCTACGACTATAAGAACGACAACTCTTGCCGCGTAATAGCTCAATTTTCCCGAGATCCCTATACCAGGGCATTGTAAGAGGCTTTTTCTGGAATCCTGTTGATTTCAGATGCGCCGTACAATTGTCCGAATTGCTATGTCCCATATTACCATATCGGTCAGGACTGAAGGCTTAGTCTGGATGATCACCAGTGGACATATTAGCCCGTAAATAGGACTACTTCTGTGGTCGAACAAACAGAAACATGAGCAGGCCAGCGATGCTCTTGGCATCGCAGATTTCGCCCGAGGCGATAAGCCCGGGTATCTCATCGCAGGCAACTCGCACCAGTTCGATATCCTCGGTGTCTTCAGCCACTAGACGACTGGGCATAAGGTCAGTAGCTAGAAAACAATAGAGGTATTCGGTACCATAGCCAGGTACAGAATAAAAGCCTCCCAATTTCTTTATCTTCCGTGGCAGAAAGCCAGTTTCTTCCTGTAGTTCACGGCGCACAGCGTCAATCGGCTCTTCACCGGGATCAATGCCACCAGCCGGTATCTCCAGAAGAGACTTGCCCACTGCATGACGGAACTGCCGAACCAGAAGGACGTTGTCTTGTTCATCGAGAGCCACTACAGTTATGCAATCGCTGTGCTCTACCACCTCTCTGGTAGTCCTTAGGCCACTAGCTTTCTCCACGGTGTCCACGCGTACATCTACTGCACGTCCATGATAGATCTCTCGCCTAGATAGCACCTTTTCCGGCTTCAACTTACACTTCCTGCCGAGCTAGCATGGCATTGTCCTGTCTGCAGAACTTCAGAGGTAGCGAATAAGAGCGACTTCATCGCAGTTGGGAAACTTGGGACAACGGTAGCAATCCACCCATACCTTCTGGGGCAGTTCCATTTTGTCGATTAGTTTGAAACTATGGTTCTCGAAAAAATCAGGCCTGCGAGTTAGACAGAAAACCCTGGGAATCCCTAATTCTTTAGCCTCTTTCAGACAAGCCTCGACAAGCGCAGAGCCAATTCTGTGGTTCTGTTCCTTTTTGTCGACAGCTAGAGACCTGATTTCGGCTAGGTCTCCCCAGGTAACGTGCAATGCAACGCAGGCGATTGTCCTTCCCCTTTTCCGGACTACGAAGTAATCCCTAATACCTTCATATATCTCAGACAAGGCACGCGGCAACATCTCACCTTTGTCAGCGAAATAGCTGATTAATCGGTGCATCGAGGCAGCATCGGCCACCCTTGCTCTGTCAACCTTTATATCAGCTTTCATTCCCTCTGCCTCTCAACTTTTGCCACAATGAGCTATAAAAATAGGTTGGCTCATGAATTCTTAAGAAGCGAGCCACGTAAGGACTGAGCTTCACTCTCACGTTTTGCCCATCCTTCAATGGCAATTCAACCTGTCCGTCAATGCTAAGTACAACCTTCTCCCTGTGGGCAACTTTCAAGTCAACTATGCTCTGCGCAGGCAATACCAGAGCATGACTCAGTCCGAGGTGGCAAGATATCGGTTGGAGGACGATTTCCCTAGATTGAGGATAAATAATCGGCCCACCGGATGCCAGTGAGTAGCTGGTGCTACCGGTGGCGCTGGCCACAATTACGCCGTCAGCCCGGTAGGTGGTTAGGACTGCGCCATTAATGGCTGCCTCTATGTTAACCAGGCGAACTGCAACACTTCGCACTACGGCATCATTCAAGGCATGGAAGCTTTTGTCTTCGACCTGAGCCTCCAGCATGGCTCTTTCCTCAATCCAGCCTCCCCCCTCTAGCAATCCGGGCAACTGAGACAGTAGCTCATCGCCATCCATCTCAGTGATAAATCCCAGCAGTCCAAAGTTTACACCTAGGATGGGCACCGATAAGGGAGTTATGATTCGGGCAGAATGGAGGATAGTGCCATCCCCACCGACACTGAGAATTAAGTCCGTGCCCGCCACCTGAGGTTTAGCCTTATCTTCGTCCCAGGCTGAGCAGCACCAGCAAGAGATTCCCCGAGACAACAAAAGCTGTTCAAGTTTTTTGGCTAGGTCCCGTGCTTTCTGCCGCAGGGGATGATACAGAACACCAATACGCTTCACAGGTGAACGGAGTCTAGCACTGGCAAATTGTGGGTGTCAAACTATACTGCAGATGACCCTGTTCGCCTGTTTTGTCATTCTGGGCGAAGAATCTGGTGCCCTACCCTTCGTTTCGCCCGGCGTCGCGGTGACAGGATAAATCATTGACTAGCATATCCGGGGTAGCAGTTCTCCAGATAGCATATCTAACATTCGAGAAGAACCTAGTCTTGTTTTCATTATCACCTTCAGCGGGTGTTCTCTAATTACCTCGCCGATGAGGGCAGCATCTCTACCATAGCCATTCTTTCTCATTTGGGCGAGAACCTGGTCGGCATCAACAGGGTCAACTATGGCTACCAGCTTGCCTTCGTTAGCAACATAGATGGGATCTAATCCCAGAAGCTCACAGGCAGCTTTCACTTCTTCTTTCACCGGTATCTTAGCTTCTTCTATCACAACGCCCACCTTCGATTGCCGGGCCAACTCGTTGAGCGTGGTCGCCAACCCACCCCTAGTAGGGTCACGCATGCAGTGAATTCCAGACGAGACCTCCAACATCTGAGACACCAACTTATTCAACGGAGCACAATCGCTCTGCAGACTCGTAGAGAACTTCAATCCTTCGCGCTGACTCATTATAGCCATGCCGTGGTCGCCAATAGTGCCACTCAACAAGACCTTATCCCCCGCTCTGGCGTTACCTCCCGAGATATCAACTCCACTAGGAATTATCCCTACCCCCGAGGTAGTGACAAACAATTTGTCGGCTTGTCCCCGATTTACCACCTTGGTATCCCCGGCGATGATACTTACCTCGGCTTCTTCAGCTGCTCTCTTGATCGATTGCATTACCTGCTCAAGCTCACTTAAGGGAAAACCCTCTTCTATGATTGCCGCCAGGCTCAGATAGAGAGGCCTAGCCCCATTCATAGCCAGATCATTGACCGTGCCACAAACAGATAACCTGCCAATATCGCCACCAGGGAAAAAGATGGGATTCACAACGTAGGCATCAGTGGTAAACGCCAGCCGCCCGCTGGCTTCGAAAATGGCCGAATCATCCAACTTATTCAACGCAGGA
>CAZLAL010000068.1:0-3212 GCA_964557455.1 uncultured Dehalococcoidales bacterium | reverse complement strand
TCTCCATCCTGTCATATGATAGGTCTTCGACAGGGAATGAAATTCCACACCGACTTTCTTTGCCCCGGGTACTTGCATAAAGCTGGGGGGCTTGTAACCGTCAAAGGCAATTTCGGTATAAGGGGCATCATGGCAAACCGCCAAATCATGCTGCAGTGCAAAGTGAACTGCCTTCTCGAAGAACTCAAGGCTAGCTACAGCCCCGGTAGGATTATTGGGATAATTGAGCCACATAAGCTTTGCCTGATTGGATATCTGGTCCGGGATGGCTTCGAAATCCGGCAGAAAATCGTTTTCCTCTTTCAAAGGCATGAAGTACGGTTCGCCACCGGCTATTATGGTCCCCAGAGAAAATGGGGGATAGCCCGGGTCAGGAACCAAAGCCACGTCACCAGGTCCGATAAGGCATAAAGCTATATGCCCGATCCCTTCCTTGGAGCCAATAAGCGGCAGGACCTCTCTAACCGGATCCAGGGAAACTTCAAAACGTCTCTCATACCACTCGGCAATGGCCTGCCGGAGTTCGAGCAAGCCACTAGTCTCAGGATAACGGTGGTTTACCGCGTCATGCGCTGCCTGGCACATCCGCTCGATGATATGGGGTGGCGTAGGCAAATCCGGGTCGCCAATACCGAAATCGATTATGTCTTCTCCCCTGTCCCGGAGTTCAGCGATTCTCCGGTTTATTTCCACAAAGAGATACGGAGGGAGTCTACTCAGTCTTTTGGCTAAATCCATCAGCTCCTTTCTTCAGGCCATTCGCCGGTGAAAACTTCTTCCACCGGACCGGTGAGGAACACCTCTCCTACCCTATCCCACGATACTCTCAAAGTTCCGCCTTTCAGTATTATGTCAACTTCCCTATCCACGTAGTCCAGTAATCGAGCGGCTACTGCTATGGAGGACGCGCCACTGCCGCAAGCCAGCGTCTCCCCGACACCTCTCTCCCAGACTCGGGCTTCTATCTTTCCTCTACCCAGGACTCTGGCCACCTCGAAATTGATCCGTTGAGGGAATACGGGATGTCTCTCCAGCTTTGGCCCGATCTCAGTCAGAGGAAAACCAGCGACTGGCTGGGATAAAAAGCTCACGGCGTGAGGATTACCCATGGATAGTAGCGATAGAGTCAATTTTCTTCTGTCTATCACTAGAGGATAGTTCAATATTGGTATTTCGCGGCCCGCTATTCTAACGGGAATCTGGGCGGGCTGAAACCGGGGTAGCCCCATATTTACCTTGACTCTCTTGACCCGATTGCCTGACATGTAAGCGTCGGTCTTTCTCACGCCGGATAGAGTCTCGACGGTCAGAGAGCGCTTGCGTTGGCCTGCCCGTGCTTGCATTTTGCCAACGAGGCCCTTTTCGATAGCGTACTTGGCAAAACACCTCAGTCCGTTACCAGAGACTTCAGCCTCAGAACCGTCGGAATTAAACAGGCGCATCTTTAAGTCGGCGATGGTCGAGTGCTGTGCCAGCATCAAGCCGTCAGCTCCTACGCCAAAATGACGGTCACATATAGCCCGGGCTAGCTCTGACCAGTCACTCTTCTTTGGTGGCGTGAGGGCATTTACCAGGATGAAGTCATTGCCGGTAGCCTGTAGCTTGGAGAACTTCATGATATGAAACCTTCTATGACAGCCTTCACTTTATCCAAAAAAGAAAGGCCGGCTTGCCCTCCTGCCGCGCTCACGTCAAACCAGCGAATTTTATCGTCGCTGAGGCGAAACCAAGCATACTGGTGACGGGCCAGCCGATGGGTCTCATATTTCATCTTATCAACAGCCTCGGGCAAAGTCATCTCACCTCGAAGAAACTGTCCTATCTGCTTATAACCTATCCCTGACATAGAAGCCAGGGAAGGGCTGTAGTCTCTCTTGACCAGCTGTTCTACTTCTTCTACCAATCCCCTCTGTATCATTTTATCAACCCGCCTATCAATCCTTCCATATAATTCGCTTCTGTCTCGTGTTAAGCCAATGACCAGGGTAGAGAAAGCCGGCAGCACTTTACGCTGTAGTTGAGAAGGCGCCTTTCCTGCTACGTAATAGATCTCCAGAGCCCTCACAATGCGACGGATATTAGCGGGATTGATTTTTGCCGCCGCTACGGGGTCAACATCCTGCAGTTCTCGATAGAGGCCCCGGCTACCTCCTTGCTCCGCTCTGGCTTCTAACCGTCGTCTCAGCTTGTGGTCGGGTGGCACCTCGGGTATTTTCCAGCCCTCTATAAGCGACCACACATAAAGGCCGCTGCCACCGACGAGCAACGGCAGTTTGCGTTTCTGTTGAATTGCCCCCAACGCCTCAATAGCTAATCGATGATACATAGCAAGGCTAAAATCCTCATCAGGATCGACTACGTCGATGACATAGTGAGGGACCGATGTTCTTTCGGCTAAGGTTGGCTTACTCGTTCCGATATCCATATATCGGTAAACCTGACGGCTATCAGCGCTTATTATCTCCAAGGAAAAATACTGAGCAAGCTGCAAAGCAAGCTCGCTTTTCCCTACAGCGGTGGGACCAACGATGGCGATCACTGATTACTGGCTATTGACTACTTCGTTCTTCCTTTAATCTCAGGCGTTTTGCGGACAATACTCATGAATTCTTCGGCTTTAAGGCTGGCTCCGCCAACCAGGGCACCATCTATTTCCGGATGTGACACAAACTCAGCAACGTTAGCACTGGTAACACTGCCCCCGTAAAGGATGCGTATATCTTGAGCTATACTGTCATTCCATTGCCTGGCGACAACATCACGGATAAATTGGATGGTGGCTGCCGCTTGCTCTCGAGTTGCCGCCTTGCCTGTGCCGATAGCCCAAACTGGCTCATAGGCAATCACTAAACCAGAGACGGGATCTATTCCATTCAAAGCTGCCCTCACCTGCCTCTGGACCACGTCTTCTGTTCTGCCGGCTTCATTCTCTTCAAGCCTCTCCCCAACGCACAGGATAGGCTTTAGGTTGTTTGCCAGAGCCGCCTTTACCTTCTTGCCAACTGTCTCATCGCTTTCCCCGAAATACCATCTCCGCTCGGAGTGCCCCAGTATGACGAATTCGCACAACTCCCTGAGCATCAGTGGAGATACTTCACCGGTGTAAGCCCCTGTAAGCTCAAAATACATATTCTGGGCGCCGAGCTTAATAGATGAGCCACGGAGCATCATATTGACGGCAACCAAAGATACAAAGGGCGGGCAAAGTACCT
>CAZLAL010000067.1:0-3311 GCA_964557455.1 uncultured Dehalococcoidales bacterium | reverse complement strand
CGGTCTGGACTCCAATTTGGTCAGGTTTATGTTCCTTGTGGCGAAGGTACCCAGAATCCTGTATAGAGAGCCAGGTTCATGTGCAGCAGCAAAGACAAGGGATGTCTTGTTTCTCTCAGCATGCTTAGCTTTTTGCTTTGATATAGCCACGAACTTGGTGTAGTTGTTAATGTTGGTCTCAATTTCAGGTGCCAGAATCTCCAGGCCATAAATATTGGCGGCCTTCTTGCTAGCTATGGCAGCGCAGTTCCTCAGTTTCTTCTCCTTTATCATTTTGGCGCTGCCTGCAGTATCGTAACTAGGTATGATTTCAACTTTCAGTTTACTCAAGAATTCCTCACATTGGGCCAGGGCCTGAGGATGGGAGTAGATGGTTGATATGTCTGCCAGCTTTTCTCCGGGCAAAGCCATCAGACAATGGCTCACCTTGAGGATAGTTTCAGCGAATATGTTGAGGGGGTATGCCAGCAACAAATCGTAGGTCTCATTGATACTGCCGGCCTGAGAGTTTTCGACAGGGACTACCCCGAAGTCAACCTCATCGTGCGAAACCAGTTCAAAGACCTGTTTCAGCCGGATGCAGGGCCGAAAATCAATATTCTTGCCAAACAGACTTGCGGCAGCGTCCTCACTGAACGCGCCTCTTTCTCCTTGAAAGGCAATTTTGACCATGAACTTAGCGCAAAGTATAGCTTAAGCTTGCCGGGAGCTGTCGGTGTGGCCTGATTAGGCTTTCCAGAAGCCAGGAAAGAATATCATGAGGACGGTAAACAGCTCCAGGCGCCCCAGCCACATGCATATAATCAGGATGGCCTTGCCAGCGGCAGGGAGCCAGGCGTAATTTTGAACAGGCCCTACCGCACCCAAGCCCGGTCCACAATTTGCCAAGGAAGTCGCTACCGCTGAGAGCGACGTTTCTAAATCAAGTCCCAAGAAACTGAGTGCTATCGAGGCCACAATTGCGACAAGAAAGTAGAGAAAGACAAAAGAGATTATATCTCGGATTATTCCCTCGGGGAGAGGTTTCTGGTCATATTTTAGCGGAATTACAGCGTTCGGGAAGATAGCCCTCCTCATCATTACCCTCGTATGTTTCATCAAGGTCCAGATCCGCACCACTTTTATCGCCCCGCCGGTCGAGCCACCGGAGGCCCCGATGAACATCAAAGCTAGAAGCACCATTCTGCCGCCGAAGTTCCAGGAGGCGAAATCGGCGGTGGAAAACCCGGTGCAGGTCATGATTGAGATTGCCTGGAAAAGCCCATCTCTGTACGAGTTGAGTCCTTGAGAAACAACCAACAGCAACGTGGCTCCCAATAGGAGGGCTACGTAAAGCCTGAATTCCTCGTCTTTGAGTATTCTGAAGTTTCCTCTTAGGATGTGGTAATGAATTGCGAAATTTGTGCCCCCGAGGAACATAAAGAACATAATGATATATTCAGCTACTGGATTGGTATAGGCTGCTACACTTAACGTCGTAGGGGTAAATCCGCCAGTAGCGAGGGTACAGAGTGATACACAAACTGAGTCAAAAATCTCAAGCTTAGCCACGAAATAGAGGAGTCCTATTTCAGCTGCCGTAAAAGCGGCGTAGATGCTCCAGAGATTCCTCGCTGTGATTCTGACTCTGGGACGAAGCCTCTCAGGCATGGCACTGGACAATTCACGCCCGAACAGCTGAGAGCCTCCCACTCCCAATCTTGGCAAAATAGCAATGAATAGCGCTATTACCCCCATTCCTCCCACCCATTGAGTAAGGCTACGGAATAGGAGCACGCTTTTAGGCACATCCTCTACTACCTCGAGTATGGTCGCGCCGGTGCCGGTAAAGCCTGACATAGCCTCGAACAAGGCATTTGGAAAACGCCATCCCAAGAGCGTGTAAGAAATGCTTGCGAGAAGCGGGACTATTAGCCAGGTGAACGAGACTATCGTAAATGCATCAGCACGTTCTATTTCTCTTGTACCTTTGAATCCGAACTGCAGACAGAGTCCGACGATTAAGGTGAGGAGCAGCGAATATAGGAAAATACGCCAGTCTTCGCCATAGTAAAGGGCAAGCGCTAATGGGGCGACGTAGATTAAGGAAAGATATTTCAGGATCGAGCCGATGATATGGAGAGTTAATCCTAGCCTTTGCAGAACCATCTATCCATAAACTCGGTCCCCTTTTTGGCAGCTTCTCGGTTCACGAGGAGAGTCAACCAATCTCCAGGCTGAATCTCCTTATCTGCCCCAAGCTGTTTCCCCTTTCTTTGGACCACGAGGACCGTCACACCGTTTGGGACTCCTAAAGCAGCAACGCTTTTCCCGATAGAACTCATACCCTCTTCGATCTCTATTTCGAAAATCTCCGTGCCTATGAAGGAAAGGAAATCTTTGACATAAGGGTGCGAAATCAAACGATAGACGTGTTTGGCTGCCACTACGTCGGGATTGACTAACAGATTAATCCCAGCTTGCTTGAAAGTCTCCATATGCTCTGCTTGATCAACAAGGGAAATCACCCTTCTTACCCCCATCTCCTTGGCCATCATACAAATCATCAAATTCTCGGAGTCATCACCGGCGGCAGCAACAAAGGCATAGGCATTCCTGAGTCTGGCTTCTTCGAGTGTTGATTTCTGGCCGGCATCCCCTGTTATCACAATAATGTCAGAATCTTCGGCTATTTCCTCACATTTCGCAGGGTCTTGGTCGATAACTGCTACTTCGTGCCCTTCCCTGGCAAGCAGCTCTGCCAGGTTTTTCCCTATATCACTTAAGCCTGCTACTACGACATACATTAGTTACCTTCAATAGCGAGTTGATTTTGCCACACTCTCAGCGAACCGGGAAACCAGACTGTTGAAAATAGGAGCTTCAGATCGATGAGGAGACAAGACTCAGAGCGGGCTTGAATACCTGACACTCTCCATCTGCATACTTTGTCATTCTACAGCTTTTTAAGCGTCCAGCGATTTTACCCCCCCCTAATATACTTGTCAAGTACCTGTGCTGGGCCTACGTGGCGGCAGTTTCTTCAGCTCCTTTAGCCAGGATAGTGATTTGGGCTGTCGCTGCAGAATATAGCTTATGTACTGGCACAATACGCGCTCTAGCTCTGAGGATAAGTCCGGTCTTAGCCTGACCCGCTTCGCGGTAGCATAATCACAGTCCTGCCACAAACGGAGGACTTTTAAGGCCCCGACCGAAAGGGGAAAGGAAAGTCTTGCTGAATTTGCTTCGCCCTGCTGGTAACGGTGGTTTTCTTGAGAATTACAGTGAGGGCAGAGAATGCCGCCCTTGCTGGGGCTGAAAAAATTGACCAC
>CAZLAL010000066.1:0-8573 GCA_964557455.1 uncultured Dehalococcoidales bacterium | reverse complement strand
AAGAGTCTGGTAAGCGTTGGGGCCACAATCGCCCGTGAGCACGACTTCCGCTCCTTTACTGGCAATCATCTGAGCTGTGCCGATGCCCGCCCCACCAGCAGCCATAGCGTTAGAATTATCCAATGTCTCAAATTCCATGGTCTCACTGTCAACGATGGTGAAGTATCGACACCTCCCGAAACGAGGTTCTACCTCAGCATCCAAGCCAGGAGCTGTTGCTGATAATGCAATTCTCACTAAGCACCTCTCTTGGGGTTATTATTTTTGTAGTTCCTTTATTCTGGCATCAATCTGCTCCAATTGCCCCTTGATCGCTGCCGCCTGACCTTTCAAAAAGTCCAGCTCCTGCTCTCGGGACATCTGCGGAGCATAAGGATCCGCTCCCATAGGCGCGCCACCATAACCATATGGCATAGCTCCGGGATAACCGACATCTCCATAATAAGGCATGCCCCAGGCACCACCATAGTAAGAATAAGGCGCTGGGACAGCTGTTCCTGCAGCCCCGCTGAGAAAGTACCCACATCTCGGTAACCCTCCTCTTCCTAATCCAACATAAGGCCAGGGAGCAGGGCTTCCTCTGAAACCAAAACCCCATCCCCCCCCTCCAAATCCTCTACCATATCCATTGGGCATTCTTTGCACCTCCTTCCTATTTGCGGAGTTCTTCAAGCCGCTTCCTCACCCCATCCAATTCACCAATCAGCCATCTCTCCTGTTCTTCAAGCATGGCTATCTCCTCCTCCTTGGGGATAGCTCCCCAGGGGTAACCATAGCCCCCATAGGGATATCCATAGTGCATTCTGCACCCCGGCCATCCCCAACGACCCCAAAATCCGTGCCAAGGCCACATTTTAGCACCTCCTCATGAAATTCTAAAATTTGTCACCAAGGGTATCCGTAAAATCCCCGCCCTCGCCAACCACGACCGAACCCACGACCAAACCCACGGCCAAAGCCACGACCAAATCCCCAACCCCATGCGGGCCACGCTGCGCTTGAACCGGCGTAACCGTAACGGTAAGGGTAACCAAACATTGGACTGGCGAAGCCTGGCCTGCCAACACTACCACAGAAACCAGCCCCCCTTCCGGTCATTGGACCCAATCCTAATGGCCCCGTTCCATCACCGTATGGCATCTCTATAACCTCCTTTCTTTTCCGTCTATCGCTGCCATCTACCACCACGAAATCTCCTGCCATGTGCTTTGCCTCGGGCAAACGGAGGCAAAGGCATGGGCTGGACATTTGTACCGAAGCACACTGGGCAAGACAAAGGAAGCTTCTGCGCTATCGCTTCGAAGGGCACATTCCACTCATGCCCGTCTTTGCCGCAGGTAAAGAGATGTTCGGCAAGCTCAAAATTGCCTCCCTCAATCTGAATTGCCTTGCCATTAATCAGAGCGTCAGCCAGTTTCTTCCGGGCAGATTCCAATATGCGGTGGAATGTCGGCCTGGAAATCCGCATTTGCTGCGCGCACTCTTCCTGTTCCAGCGCTGCCAAGTCCCTAAGACGGATAGACTCAACTTCCTCAAGCGAAAGGCGAACCCCTTCGATAGCATTCGCCGGAATCCCCACCGGCTTGAAAAAGCCGACATTCGGCAATTGAGCCACACATCGCAACTTTACCGGCCTAGCCACAGGAGATTACCTCATTTTCGCTAAGAATTATGGACATATGTTCATAATAATCATAATAAATCCTGCCAAATTAGTCAAATTTTGACCACAGTTGCTGCCCGGTGGTACAAATTAGAATTATGGAAGCCATTGAGATTTCCCCCAGCCTGTCACATTGCATAGAAACTGCAGCCCGGGAGGAATTTTGGAACTCGGTGAACCAGTATATGGAATCTGGACAGGATGATAAGGAACTTGAAGGGCAGATCGAGCTTCTCAAAGCATTCTTGGAATCAGCGGATTTCAGGAAGCTCCGTAGCCAGAGCGAAAAGCACCTGTTAAAAGGGAAGAAGGTTAAATTCAGAATTTCCTGGAGAGAATGCAAACCAAGCTACAAAATGCTGGTAAATTAAGAGTGAAATCCCCAAGGACTGAAGGACTTTTCACCTTCAGCTTCTATGTGAAGAAGTAGACCCTTTCATACTTCTTCCGACTTCCCAGGGCTCGCTTCTTTGCGAATTAAAGCCACAGCCTGAGCAGCCATTCCCTCTTCCCTGCCGATGAAACCCAACCCGTTTGTCGTGGTGGCTTTGACCGTCACCTGCATTGAATCTATGCCCAAGGCCTGACCCATGCGTTTTCTCATCTCAGGGATGAAAGCCGAAAGCTTCGGGTCTTGGGCTATAACGGTAACATCAATATTGGCTACTCGGAATCCTTTGGCTCTAAGCAGTTCGCTGATCTTTCTTAACAAGACTAAGCTTGAAATATCTTTGTATTCCGGTTCGCCCGACGGAAACAAGGTGCCTATGTCACCCAAGTCAGCAGCGCCACACAAGGCATCTATTATCGCATGGATTGCCACATCAGCATCACTCCAGCCCGACAGGCCCTTGTCATAAGGTATATGAACGCCCCCCAGAACTAGCCTGCGTCCGGGAGTTAGGGGATGACTATCCCAACCGATGCCAATCTTCAGTTCTTCTGTTTCCATTCTCGTGCAATGATACGCGCTAAGGCCAGGTCCTCCGGCGTGGTTACCTTTATGTTTCTATAATCCCCCATATAGAGCTTTACTTTATTTCCTAGGCGTTCAACAGCAGTGGCGTCATCAGTAATCTCTCTGGTAAGGTTCTCATAGGCCTTGCTGATCGCATCAAATCTGAATATCTGCGGGGTTTGCGCCACCCATAACCTGTCGCGTTTGATTGTCTTCCTTATCACTTTCTCATTATCAGCGAGCTTGATCGTATCCTTGACCGGCACGGCCGCTATAGCAGCTCCGCTCTCCCGGGCAACCTTCAGGCCATCGTCGATCAGCTCTAAAGTCAAGAAAGGCCGCGCTCCATCATGAATCATGACCCAATCACAATGTCTTATACATCTTAGCCCCTCCCTCACTGAATCCTGTCGCCGCGCACCACCCAGGCACAGAACAACTTTGGACCAGCCCATTGCTTCCTTCAGTCTCTGCCCCCGAGCTAAGTCCTTGTCGTTCAATACTAGGACTATCTGTTCAGCCGACTTGTGCCCTTGACAGACATCAACTGACCAGGATAGCAAGGGTTTCCCGTTCAAAGGAGCAAAGAGCTTATTCATACCCCCCATGCGCTGACTGGTCCCGGCAGCGACTATGATCACGCCCAATTTACCAAGTAGTGAGCTCAAATCTCTAGACTTTGCTCCAGAAGCCGAACTGAATATTTTGTCTCACAAAGCAAGAAACAAAGTGCAAAACCACTTTACCGTTGCCCCGTATTCTAGCATTCTGAAGTCTACGTCTTACCCTCCCTCACAAGTCCCAGCCTCAGGGCCTCAGCCACTGAGCCGGCTTCGATTAGTTGAATATCCGCAGAGTGGAAAGCCCTCTTGATTTCGCTCCCAATGCTAGAGGGGACGCTGGGCATCAGGCACGATTTGAACCCCAACCTGATAGCCTCGGCAATCCTTCTTTCCACCTGCGATACTCCTCTCAGCTCTCCGTTCAACCCTAACTCCCCAAAGGCAACCAGATCTGATAGCGGCTGAGTATCACGAAAACCGGAGGCGATGGCTAAGGCGATGCCCAAATCAACCGCGGGCTCATTGACTCTTAAACCGCCAGTGACGTTCACTATAACATCCTGGTTGAAGAGCTTTAAGCCGGCACGCTTACTAAGCACAGCGATTATCAGCAGCAAACGATTGAAATCAATACCGTTAGCGATGCGTCTTGGTGCAGTAAAACTATTAGCACTAGCTAAAGCCTGAATCTCCACGAGCAGAGGGCGGCTTCCTTCAAGAGTAGGCACCACCACCGAGCCGCTAGTCCCGCCTTTGTACGCAGACAAGAAGACTTGAGAAGGGTTATCCACTTCTACTAATCCTCTATCTCCCATCTCAAATACTCCTACCTCGTGTGTGGAACCGAAACGATTCTTTGCGCTGCGCAGCAGTCGATAACTGCTAAATGGCTCGCCTTCGAAGTAAAGCACTACATCAACGATGTGTTCAAGAGTACCCGGACCAGCGATAGCTCCTTCCTTGGTCACGTGTCCAGTGATTAACAAAGGCACATTCTTCTCTTTCGCCCACCTCTCCAGTCTCCAGGTACATTCCCGCACCTGCGAGATACTGCCCGGCATCCCGGCTACATCCTCCAAATACATAGTCTGAATGGAGTCGACAATCGCCAATCCAGGAGAAAGCTCTTCCAGACACTGTAATACCGCGACTAAATCGGTCTCAGAAACAAAGTATATGCCTTTGCCCTCTATGCCAAGGCGCTCACTCCTAAGTTTCACCTGATTCACAGATTCCTCGCCAGAAATATAGGCAACGACTTCACCGTGCTTAGCCATCGTCCCGGCAATCTGGAGTAGAAGCGTAGACTTGCCTATTCCCGGCTCTCCACCAAACAGCACCAACGAGCCCGGAACCAGACCGCCACCCAGAACTCGATTCACTTCAGCAAAATCAAGGCGAAAACGAGGAAAGTCTTTGTTGACTACCCTGGAAAGTTCCTGGGGCTTGTTTCCGCTGGCATAGGGCCGCCCGGGGGAGGGCGATGAGGTGACCTTAGTTTCTACGAAGCTATTCCAGGCGTGACAATCAGGACAGCGCCCTAGCCACTTAGGACTTTCCTTGCCGCATTGTTGACAAACGAAAACAGTTTTGGATTTAGATTTGCTCTGATTATCGGATTTCAAGTTTGCCGGCCACGATGACTAATAGTCTATGACGGCTAGCTTTTCCCCAGTCTTGACTGTCTGCCCTGGTGAAACTGCCACCTCTACAACTGAGGCTTTCACTGGAGATAATATGGGATTTTCCATCTTCATAGCTTCTATGGTGCAAATCACGCCGCCTTCTTGAACTGTGTTGCCCACAGTCACCTGAACATGTATTATTTTCCCGGGCAATGGCGCTTCGATTACTTCTCTAGGCATACTTATACGGTCTCCTTAACCAGCGGTCTCATTACAATCTTTTCCTCGACACAATCGACAACCACCGTGTCCCCGGGCAGGAATTCTCCACGCAGCAAGGCCTCGGAGAGCTGATCCTCAACTAAATTCTGAATCGTGCGACGTAACGGGCGGGCTCCAAAGGTAGGATCATAACCCTTGTTGCCTATAAAATCCTTGGCTGCGTCAGTAACTTCCAAGGTGACACTCTTCTCCCCAAGGGAACTGATAACCTGGTTAAGCATCAAGTCAACAATCTGACGGATATGGTCCTTGCCTAAAGCATGGAACACGACTGTGGCATCAATGCGGTTAAGGAACTCCGGCCGGAAGATCTTCTTCATCTCCCCGAGCACCTTTTCCTTCATTTTCTCATACTCTATCTGTTGTTTCCCTTCTCCTTCAATATGTGAAGAAAAGCCGATGCTCATATCGCGCTTAATAAGCTCGGCCCCAACATTGCTCGTCATAACTATGATGCTATTACGAAAATCCACCCTTCGCCCTTTGGCATCCGTTAAGTGACCGTCATCGAAAATCTGGAGCAGGATATTAAAGACATCATAATGTGCCTTTTCAATTTCATCAAGGAGAATGGCACAATACGACTTTCGCCTCACTGCCTCAGTTAACTGGCCGCCTTCCTCGTAACCAACATAACCTGGGGGCGCTCCAACCAAGCGAGCCACGGTGTGGCGTTCCATGAACTCGGACATATCCAGCCTAGTCAGGGCGTCCTCGCTACCAAACATGAACTCGGACAGGGCCCGTACCAACTCAGTTTTGCCCACTCCGGTGGGCCCCAAGAAGATAAAGACGCCAATGGGACGCCTCGGGTCTTTCAACCCGGCTCGAGCTCTTCTTACTGCTTTAGCCACTGTGCTTATGGCCTCATCCTGGCCGATAATACGCTTATGTATGGCCTCTTCCATCTGCAGAAGGCGGCTGGTCTCATCGATGGTCAGTTTTATCACGGGTATACCTGTCCACATACTGACTACCTCAGCAACATCCTCCGAAGTGACCACAGGGCGGCCCTGTTCCTGCTTGATTCTCCACTCTTTTTCCATCGCCTCCATTTTTTCGGTCAATTGAAGCTCGCGAGCTCGCAATTCAGCGGAATATTCATACTGCTGACCTGATATAGCTGTCTCTTTTTCCTTGCGTACGCTCTCCAAAGCCCGCCTTGCCTCAGTCAAGCCGATGGGTGCACTGCCACGTTTAATCCTCACTCGAGACCCAGCTTCGTCCACCACATCGATAGCCTTGTCGGGCAGAAACCGGTCTGCTATATATCTAGTAGCCAATGTAGCCGCTGTCTGCAGCGCCTCGTCGCTTATGTCCAGCTGGTGAAATTCTTCATATCTCTGTTTAACGCCCCGCAATATTTCCAGTGTTTCCTCCATAGTAGGTTCAGCTACCAGAATGGGTTGAAAACGGCGCTCTAAAGCGGGATCTTTCTCTACGTACTTACGGTAGTCATCCAAAGTAGTAGCGCCGATACACTGAATCTCGCCACGCGACAACGAAGGCTTCAAGAGGTTAGAGGCATCAACCGCACCTTCCGCTGCTCCGGCACCTACAATTGTCTGCATTTCATCGATGAACAGAATACAGTTACCGGCAGCTTTCTCTTCCTCGATAACCTTCTTCAGTCTCTCTTCAAACTCACCACGATATTTAGTACCCGCCACGAGCGCACCTATATCCAAAGCTATTATCCTCTTGCCCTGCAGAACCTCAGGGACCTCTCCAGCTATTATGCGCTGGGCCAATCCCTCAACAATAGCTGTTTTGCCTACACCGGCTTCGCCTATAAGCGCGGGGTTGTTCTTAGTACGGCGGCTCAGTATCTGAATTATCCGCTCGATCTCCTTGTGCCGCCCGATAATGGGGTCAAGTTTATCTGCGCGTGCCAGAGCTGTTAGATCGGTCCCAAGCTGGTCCAAAGTCGGTGTGCGCGTACCAGCACGGCCCGTAGTCCGAGCTCGAGCAGTCTCTTGCTTTACGACTCGACTTACTTCATCACGTGTTCGTTCCAGTGTAATGCCAAAGCTGTCCAGAACACTGAAGGCTACCCCTTCGCTTTCGCGCAGTAATCCCAGCAGAAGATGCTCAACACCTATATAGCTGGAATTAAGACGACGCGCCTCATCCACAGCAAACTCAATGGCTCTCTTCGCCCGAGGGGCCAGGTCAACATCCCCCTTGCTGGCTCGACGCTCACCCTTACCGATTACAAATTCTACAGCCGCCTGTATCTTACTCATAGACACGCCAAAATTAGTCAAGACTTTGGCGGCAACTCCCAGTTCCTCTCCGGTTATTCCCAATAGAATGTGCTCGGTATCAATGTAATTGTGCCCGAGACGTTGTGCCTCTCCTTGAGCCCGCGTCAACACTCTGCGAGCCCCTTCAGAAAACCTTTCAAATCCTGTACTCATTTCAATCCTACTCGCAACTTCAATCCAAAGTATAGAGCATACCACCTTTTCAGTCAACAATCTCAGCTTACTTGAACTAAGCTGCAAAATCATAGTATACTGCGGTACCAGGAGACTATAACTAAGGGTCAACATAAATGCGCGTCACCGGCGGTAAAGCAAGGGGAACTAATCTCAAGACTCTGCCAAGACACTCCATCAGACCCACGACCAATGTAGTAAAGCAAGCGATATTCGCCATTTTGGAGAATAGCACTGCCAATTGGGACTATGTCCTTGATTTATACGCGGGCAGCGGCGCTCTGGGTATCGAGGCTCTAAGCCGCGGGGCAGGATGGGTCGATTTCGTTGACTACAGAAAGAGCTGCTGCGACATTATCAAAGCCAACTTAGACAAAATAGGCGGACTAGATCGGGCTCATATTTACTGCTCCACCGTGGACAAAGCACTTAGCTTTCTTAGCAATAAGTATGACATTATATTTATGGACCCGCCTTATGCGGACCCTGCTACCAGTAACGTGCTAACAAATCTAGCTAAGTCAAATCTGCTCGGGGAAAATACCGCAATCATTGTCTGTCACGCAAACCGCTTCCCCTTAAATCCCGACTATGATGGACTTCATCTTGTTAAGCAACGCCGATATGGCGACACTTTCATATTTATGTACCAGAAGGAGGTTTGAATATGGTCTTAGCGGTTTACCCGGGCACCTTTGATCCCCTCACTTATGGGCACATGGACATTATCGAACGAGCGGCAGCACTGTTTGGCAAGTTAACTGTTGGAATATATGAGAATCCTTCTAAACAGCCTCTGTTCTCTCTTGACCAGAGGGTCAAATTAGTGAAAGAGGCAATTGCCGGCGTGCCGAACGTCCACGTCAGAGCTTTCAAAGGATTGACCGTGGATTTCATACGTCAGATAGGTGGAAGGGTGATGATCCGTGGCCTGAGAGCAAATTCTGACTTCGAACGGGAATTCGAAATGGCGCTCATGAACAGGAAGTTGGCGCCTGACATCGAGCTACTGTGCCTGATGACTAGCTCTCAGTATCAATT
>CAZLAL010000065.1:0-2564 GCA_964557455.1 uncultured Dehalococcoidales bacterium | reverse complement strand
GTGAAAAGCCCACAATTACTGCAGCTACACACGCCACAGTTATTATTGGTATCAAGTATTTCTTCATGTTCTACCCCCGTTCGTTTCAGAGTGCCGCTTGTGGCCGCTCTTTATATAACATAACGAGATTACGCCGATTTTGTTACACTGCTCCGCACAACGCCCACAAGCACCACCAGATTTGTGCAGTGGCAACAAAAGTAGACTGTGATGCTGCAGCGAGCTATGTGACACCCTATAAACTGGCACACATAGCGGGTAAAGCCAACTTCCTGTTAGATCATTGACTCTCTTGTCCCATGGCTAGGGAAAGAGCCTCTCCGCTTTGAAGCGACTAAGAAACTCCACAATTCGTCAAATTGTCATAGAGAGCGGAGCATGACTGCTCCTCTTCATTGTAACCGCGAGTAACCATTAACCATCGCGTGGCGTTTACATTATCGAGTGGCTATTTAGTCAGTCATTGTGGGAGACAAGTTCCTTCAGCCTTCTCTCAAACACCCTTCTCGCCAGAAACACCCTTCTTTGGCATTTCAGGCATTTGAGGCCGATATTGGCACCCACGCTCACGACTTCCCATTCATAGCTGCCGCAGGGGTGTGCTTTGCGCAAGCGAACTACATCACCCGGCTTTACTTCTATGGTCATTGATTTGCTTGCGGATTTTCTGAGCTGCGTCTCTCGCCGCCTGTGCAAAGTCCTTTCCCTTAGAGGCATAGAGAATTTGCCGCGACACATTGATAATCGCCTTCTCGCCCCGGACATCCGCTCCGTGGCGGACTGCTGAAGCCAGGTCCCCTCCCTGAGCCCCGACGCCGGGGATAAGCAAAGGCATGTCGGGGCAAATCGAGCGGACTTTCTTTAATTCTTCAGGATAGGTAGCCCCGACTACCAGGCCGATGTTGCCATACGTATTCCATTCTTTGGCTTTGTGAGCCACTGCTTCGTATAGCGGCTGGCCATTGGTGGGAAGGTCCTGGAAATCCGCGGCGCCCTTGTTCGACGTCCGGCACAGGATAAATACCCCTTTGTCCTGGTAGTCGATAAAAGGCTCTATGGAATCGAAGCCGAGATAAGGATTGACGGTAGCGGCATCGAAGCCTAGGACCGAAAAGAGGGCTTTGGCGTAAGCCCTGGCGGTGTTTCCGATGTCGCCGCGCTTGGCATCGGCAATTACCGGAATATCGGCAGGGATATGTCTAACCGTCTGCTCCAGGATAGCCAGCCCTTGGGTCCCTAAAGCTTCGTAGAAAGCCAGGTTGGGCTTATAGGCGCAGACCAGGTCATTGGTGGCCTCGATAATGGCTTTGTTGAACTGTAGAACCTCTACCTCTGGCATAAGCTCCGGGTCGGGGTCAAGTCCGATGCAAAGCCAGCTTCTGTTCTTCCGGCTCGCGCTAAGCAGCTTGTCGACGAATTTCATGGCCCTAACCCAGATGATATCAGGAGCTTGGCAACATTCTACTACAATGGAAGCTGTCGTGCAGCTTACCCCTGGCGATGATTCAGTCGGAATGAGATGCTCCATGTGCAATAATCGCGTAGACGAGCACGCCTCTTTGCCTTTATTCGTGTCAAGGACTAGAATAACAACATGCGCGACAGGATTGGTGATGCCCTGAAAGGGCATGAGGCCGACTATATTGAAATCCATTTTGAGGAGAGCCAGGCCACCAGCATTGCCTACAGGGGAGAGAGGCTGGAGGAGATTAGTAGGGCCCGTAGTGCCGGTGGCAATGTCCGTGCTTTAGTCCGGGGTAGTTGGGGGTTCGTGAGCTTTGATGGCTCAGATGGGATGAAGGAGAAAGTGGCTCTGGCGGTAGAGCAGGCGAGCTTAGCTAGCAGAGAGCAGTTCAGGCTTTTTCCCATGGAGCCTGTGGTGGACGTGGTGGTACCGCAATTAAAGAAGGATGCCACAACGATACCGCTGGCAAGCAAGAAAGAGCCTCTGGATGGCTACAACGATATTATGTTAAGAAGCCCAAAGATTCAGAGCACGAGAGTTAATTATCGTGATGGTGTAAGAAGGACTATTTTCGCCAGTTCGGAAGGCAGCTACATAGAGCAATCTAGAACCGACCTCAGCTTACGGTTGACCGCTATAGCCCGTGAGGATGGCGAGGTCCAGCAGGCAGCAGTGAGCCTGGGCAGCAATGGCGAATTTTCCGCTGTGGAGAAGCTGGATGAGCAGGCCAGGGAGATAGCCAGGCGTGCCGCTGCCCTTCTTTCTGCTCCGCAGGTCAAAGGCGGAGAGTATACCGTGATTTTGGACCCTGTTCTGGCCGGTGTCTTCGCTCACGAAGCTTTCGGGCATTTATCGGAGTCGGATTTTGTGTATCAAAATGAGAATTTGCAGCAGGTGATGGTCCTGGGGAGAAGATTTGGCGGCAAGGATCTAAACATCATTGATGACCCGACAATGCCCAATTTGCGGGGAAGTTATAGATACGATGATGAAGGGACGCCAGCCAGGAGAACCTATCTCATCAGGGAGGGCATTCTGGAGGGCAGGCTTCATTCCCGGGAGACAGCGGCCAAGATGCGAGAAAGGGCTACGGGGAATG
>CAZLAL010000064.1:0-3177 GCA_964557455.1 uncultured Dehalococcoidales bacterium | reverse complement strand
AGCATTTGCTGAAATAAGAAGTCGAGGTTGGGGTAGACCACGGGAGGGACTACGTCGTCGTCGTTCCATTCTACATCGATTTTGCTCGTATTGCGGTTCTCTACCATAGTCCGGACTCCAAATCTCTATTGTGAAGCCATCAAGTCTATACAGGCCCGCAGTTTGACGGCTTCATAGACTCTCCTGCGCACAAGAATACTCGTTGAGCTTATGAATGGCTCTAGCGGCACGCTCCATGGAACAAAAGACAGGGACGCCGGCCGACAGGAGTTTCTGCTCAATCTGCAATCTTTTCGCCTCCATAGAACCAGGCGGCAAAACTATTATTACAGGTTTACTCTGGCTGCGTCCGAGCTCTATGAAGAAGTCGTTTATTTCCTCCAGCCCTTTCTCGGAGTAAATCGGCAACAGAATGTCTGTATCCTCCTGGATTAAGGCGACATCACCAACGGGGTCCCTGACTACTGAATCTATAGCTTGAAACAGAGTTGCCAGCCCCCGGAATTGTGCCTGGCTTACGTCTACCGGATTGCCCAGTATGCTGCCCACTTCTCCCAGAAGCTCGCTCAGTCTCTGCGTTGTCTCGGACGAGAGAGGGGGGATCTTGAGTCCGTTCTCCATGCAGGCGTCGCCAGCAGCTACAGAGTTGCCGCCACCGCCGTCAGCCAGGCCACCAATGATGGCGGCACGGGTGCCTGGCCCGTGTTCAAGCTGCTGGAAAATGAGCAGGGTATCTGTCAGTTCTTCCAAGCCGTGCACTTCTATGGCGCCAGCCTGCTTCAGCATCGCCGACCAGATGGCTGCTGAACTGGCTAGAGATCCGGTATGGGACAGGGCAGCTTGAGCACCAGCTGCGGTTCTGCCTCCTTTCCAGACAACTAGAGGTTTGACCCCGGCTACTTTTTTCATGGTATTGAAAAGGTGGACTCCGTCTCTTGTTCCCTCGAGGTAGGCGCCGACGACTCTAGTCTTGGGGTCGGCAGCCAGGTACTGCAGGAAATCGCTCGCGTCCAAATCAATGCCGTTGCCGAAGCTGACCACTTTGCTGTAGTTGATATGGCGGGTCATCCCGATTGTCACTACTTTGGTGGCGATGCCGCCGCTCTGAGAGACGAAGCCGACAGGACCGCTTTCACCGACTGTCCCCATCACAAACGGGATTTTTTGTTCCGGACAATATACACCGATGCAATTTGGGCCGATGATGCGCATGTTTCCCTGGCGCGCTTTCTCGAGCATTTGTTCTTCGAGCTTAGCTCCCTGTTGCGCATCTATCTCACTGAACCCAGCGGTGAAGAATTGGACAGCTTTGACCTTCTTGGCAGAACAATCATCTAGCAGTTCCAGCACAGATTGTCGGGGAATCGATACGATAACGTAATCTACTTCCCCGGGGACCAGGCGGAGATTAGGGAAGATGTCGAGGTCGGCAATGCGGCCGCCGCCAGCACCGACAGGATAGATTAGTCCCGGGAAACCGGCGGACTTCAGAGTCCAGACCCACAGAGTGCCGGCTTTTATCGAGCTAGCTGATACCCCCACGATGGCAATAGACCCGGGGTAGAAGACAGGCTCAAGTTCCTTAAGTCTTTCCTCGAACAAAGTCAGGCCTCGGAAACCTCAATGTGTCTGGTAAAATCCCACTCTACCGACTCTTGGCTGTCGAAACGGTGACTTTTCGATTACGGTTCCAGTATTATGCGGGCATCGACAGCCACAGCCTTATCAGGGTAAGCGAATACGGGATTCAGGTCGAGTTCTTTTATCTGAGGATTTTTCTCGATGAACTGAGATACCGTGACGATGAGCTTTTCCAGTGAGGGGATGCTGGCCGGCTTTTGGCCTCTGTACCCCTCCAGTAGGGGATACCCTTTTATTTCTCTAATCATCTCCCGTGCATCCCTTTCGCTAACCGGGACTATTCTGAAGGAGACGTCCTTTAACACCTCCACGAGTATGCCGCCCAGGCCGAACATCAGAACAGGGCCAAATTGCGGGTCCTTGCTCATGCCTATGATGACCTCCACTCCTGACGGAGCCATCGGCTGCACGGATACACCCTGAATGCGGGCCTGGGGATATGCCTGTTTGACAGAGGATATGATCTCGCTATAAGCCTTCCCCACTTGGCTAGCGTTGGCCAGGCCTAACTTGACACCGCCGGAATCGCTCTTGTGAATCACATCGGGGGAACTTATCTTCAGCGCTACCGGGAAGCCGATTTCCTTGCTGATGGAAACGGCCTCGTTCTTACTTCGGGCCAGCTTCGCTTCGACAACTGGAATACCTGCTTTCTTCAGAAGCTCCTTTGATTCGACCTCGGTCAATAAACTCGGGCTCGTTACCATTGCTCGTCTCCTTCCGTCGGTGTGATTACTCAAAATTAGCCCCTTATTGTAACCCCTTATTCATTTTTTCTCCAGCAGGTTCATAGATTACTTTACTCGCTGCTGCCAATAAAGCGACCCATCGCGCTGGCCAAATGCCCTTAAAGTATGGGCTGCAATCTCAGTGGTTCTCACTGTCTGATGCAAAGATGGACACTCTGGATTCCTAACATGCGCGAATTGACGCCTCTCTTCTTCAGCGATATAGTTACCCGCAGGAATGTAGCTGATAATATCTCGTCAAACAGGCACAATGAGCATTGTATTCGTCCATGGTTCAGGAGGTTACGGGGACATCTGGCGCTATCAGACGCAGTACTTCCCGGACAGCCATGCTGTCACTTTACCCGGACACCCCCATGGGCAAATCCTCAGCAGCGTGGAGGAATGTGTTGACTGGCTGAGGAAGTACATCAAAGCAAGGGAATATAGCGATCTGTTCCTGACCGGGCATTCCTTCGGTGGGGCTATAGTGCTGCTGTATGCCCTGATGTATCCTCAGGACCTGAAAGGGATTGTTATCATCGGCAGTGGAGCCAGGCTGAGAGTCCATCCCACGTTCCTTACTCCATGCGAAGAGGCTATTAAGGGCAATTCATATCAGTGGTATCAACTTGTTCAAGAAATGTATCGCTCGACCCCGGAGGATTACAGGAAGGAAATGGTAGAAAAACAGAAGACTATTGGGCCGGCCGCGATGCTCAATGACTTCTTGTGCTGTGACAGGTTTGACATTATGGACAGAGTTCACGAGATAAAAATGCCAGCCCTTATTATCGCTGGAGAATCA
>CAZLAL010000063.1:0-2557 GCA_964557455.1 uncultured Dehalococcoidales bacterium | reverse complement strand
TCAATTTGGTCCACCAGCTTATCTATACATAACAGGATATCCAGCGGCTCGAATCCTGAGATGACACAGGCCACTCCATAATCTCGGGGGATAAATTCATATGGATAAGAACCAATTATAACACTGACATGCCCGGGACCGATGATGCCATCTAGCTTCACCTCGCCCGACTCAAGCAGTGCTTTCATCACCGGCGGGGTCAGCTTATTAAGGCACAGCACGTAGAAGTTCTCCATTTTCTTGCGTTGCGCCTTAAGTATAGAGGCAGCTATGGTGGGCGCTGTGGTCTCAAAGCCGATGCCGATGAAGATGACTGATTTTTCAGGGTTGTTTTGGGCTATCTCTACCGCATCAATCGTGGAATATACTATCCGGACATCTGCACCTTCAGCTTTCGCTTGCTGCAAGCTGGAGTAGCTGCCGGGGACTCTTATCATGTCCCCGAAGGTAGCAATGATAACGTCTGGCAAATGCGCCATAGCGATGGCTTTATCCAGGTCGCTAGTGGCGGTAACACAGACGGGGCAGCCCGGTCCCGACTTCATCTCCACTCTCTTGGGGACTAATTCGCGAATCCCGTATCGCAGTATGGCATGCGTATGCCCACCGCAAAATTCCATTACTCTTATGGTTTTAGTGGAGCGCTGAGCGATTCTGTATACTAGCCCCCTGGCTAGTTTGTTATCTTGGTACTCGTCAATGAACTTCACTGCCTAGTTGCGACTCCCCAGAAAAAGTCTCTCCTTGTGGAGTCAAACTTGCTATCTCTTCCAGCAGCTTGAGGGTCTCCTCGGCCTCAGCCTCGTCTACAACCCCTATGGCATATCCCGTATGAAGCAACACATAGTCTCCCACCCTCGCCTCAGGGGTAAAAGCAATGCTGACCCGACGCCTCACCCCGGCGATTTCCGTTTCAGCCTCATCTCCATCTATGGAGACGATTCTTACCGGCACTGCTAGACACATGGCTCTATATTTTAGCCAAAATCTGACCGTGAGACAATCGCCGGTTCAACAAATAGGTCCCGTCCCATAATATATCCACAGGCGGTGTCGCTCATTAGCTTCCTGCCAAACTCTGTCCTAAAAGGAATATCGGTTCTTCTTGACCAGTCTCGCGGACAACCCATTACAAATCCCGTTATAGCCTATTGCCGGAACCATACGAAATGCGTTGACGATGCCAGACCCAGGTGGCAGAATGCTGGACAAAGTCAGAATCTATAGAACGTCTGTCAAGGAGGTGCGGAATGAAAGGACCCTTGGTATTGTCCGTTGTAGCAATAGTAGTGGCTATTGCAGCTGTGGTTTTGGCTGTTGTACTGCCGGGGGCGCAAGGGCCCGTCGGACCCCAGGGATCACAAGGACCAGCCGGAGCACAAGGGCCGGCGGGAACGGCAGGAGAACAGGGGCCACAGGGACCAGCTGGGCCTAGCATGATTGTAGCCATGGGCACGGTCGATCGGGATGGAAATATTCGCTCAGCATTGAACGTCACGTCAGTAACCCGGAATAGCGGCTCGAACTGGTGGGAAATTATACTCACCAATATAGACTATGATGTTTGGGACTATGTAACACTCGTTACTCAGGAGTGGATATATACATGGGCTAGTCAGACGTATGGATGGGCTAATCATGGTAGTGTAATGGGAAAGCTCATTGTAGGCACATTCGATCCAAGTGGAACTCTCGCTAAGAGGGGTTTCAGCTTCGTGGTTTTCGATGCAGATGCATCTTAGCTACTAGTTGCGTATTATGACGTGCTATTCAGACTATACCTTAGCACAGTCTGACTAATTGAGCTAAGATTGGCAACAATGTCTTGACCGGCTCACGACATTTACGGCATTGGGGAGACACAACTTCGACATAGAAATCCGCAGACTCCTTGCAATGTACAATTTGTAAGCGGTCCCAATCCACACGTGAGGTATTCTGTTCAAATGACGGTCTTCTACGGCCACCATGGGGATGCTGATGAAGGCGGTACCCAAACGAACGAGGATACACTCGCCGGGATTTCTGTTCAGCTCTGTCTGCACAATCCATGCCCGACAGCATGAAGAGCTCTTCCTTCGTGAAACTGTAGTTCCCCAAAAGATATCTGTAAATCCAGAGCTGGCTAGCCGTTAGTCTAAGCCAAGAACATCGTATTGACGCTAGTCAGACATTATGCTATGGTAGGCGGATATTCAATTTACGAGGGCATAGATTAAATGCGCAGCGACATGGTGAAGAAGGGAATTGAGCGAGCGCCTCACAGGTCGCTGCTGCGCGCTGTTGGTTGTTCTTCAGCTGACTGGGACAAGCCATTCATTGGAGTAATCAATAGCTTCACTGAGATTGTCCCCGGGCACATTCATCTGCAAACGATTGCCAAGGAGGTAAAAGAAGGGATTCGTAGCCGGGGTGGGGTGCCTTTCGAGATGAATACCATAGCCGTTTGCGACGGTATTGCGATGAACCATCCCGGAATGAAATACAGCTTGCCCAGCCGGGAACTTATTGCTGACTCGGTTGAAATCATGGCTCAGGCTCATGCCTTCGACGGACT
>CAZLAL010000062.1:0-2827 GCA_964557455.1 uncultured Dehalococcoidales bacterium | reverse complement strand
ACGAGCAAACAATCCGGAACCATGGGTACGAGGAAGGAGGCCTACCTCACAAGTGATGGGACGAATTTCCTTCGCCTGGCGACCATCCAGGTGCTGTTTGGTATTTAATATGCTCTCCCTCGCGGCAGCTTTAAGCTGGGTTTCAAAAGCAAAATCAATATCGCTTTCAGGAAAGGAATCAGCCAACCTGTTGTGCAGTTCTTCCTTGAGAGACGCCAAAGCCTTGTCTCTGTGCACCTTGTCGCGTACTTCTAGAATTTGGTCCAATTTCTGCGCGAGTGTGGCAGAGACTTCAGACGACAGCTCAGGAACAACTTCCTTGGATTTCACTTCCGCCTTCGCCTTGCCGTAAGCTCGGCGTATGTCTTCCTGAAGCTCAATGATTTCCTGATTCGTTTTGTGTCCCAACTTGATTGCCTCGAGCACTATCTGTTCAGAAACCTCTTTGGCACCTGCTTCCACCATCACGATGTCTTTGCTGGTGCTGGCGATAACCAGATCGAGCAAGCTGTTCTCCATTTGAGCAAGGTGAGGATTTATGACCAGCGCATCGTCTATGTAGCCAACGTGTACTGCCGCTATGGGGCCAGAGAATGGAATATCCGACAGTGTCAACGCTGCTGAGGCACCAGCAAGGGCACAAATGTCAGGGTCATTCTGTTGGTCAACAGATAGCACTGTTGCCACAACTTGAATATCGTAGTTAAACTCCTTGGAGAGAAGCGGGCGCAAGGACCGGTCAATGAGCCGGCTGGTTATAACTGCTTCCTCAGTAGGGCGTCCTTCACGCCTGATGAAACTGCCCGGTATTTTGCCGGCTGCGTATAGTCGTTCTTCGTAATCCACCGTCAAGAGGGCGAAGTCTACCCCCTCTCTGGGCTCAGAACTAGCACACGCAGTAGCCAAGATAACCGTATTGCCGTATTGAATAGTGACAGCGCCGTTAGCCTGCTGAGCGAGTTTCCCTGTCTGGATACGAAGTGTTCTGCCTGCTATGGAACGCTCAAAAACATCGGACATGCTATTCCCTCAAGCTCAATCTGGTAATAAGAGAATGGTAGCGCTCGGGCGCTGTCCTGTTCAGGTAGCGCAGAAAACGCCTTCTTTGTCCTATCACTCCGTGAAGAGCATGGCGTGAGTGCCCATCTTGGGGATATAGCTTAAGATGCTCGGTCAAACGGTTTATTCTTTCGGTAAGCAAAGCTACCTGGACGTCCACAGACCCGCTGTCCTTCTCTTTAAGTCTAAATTGGGTGATTATTTCCCCCTTCTTTTGCTTATCCACTGTAATAGACTCCCTTATTTTTTAATGTCGTATATCATATCACGCAGAAAAGATCTTGTATAGAAATTGACCAAAGCCCAGGGATGCTCTATAATGCCGCGGTAAGGGCAACTTTTTATGCGCGAAAGTTGCGGCGTTTTTGGTGCTTACGCTCCAGGCATAAATGTAGCTCAGACTACTTTTTTTGCCCTCTTTGCCTTACAACATCGTGGTCAAGAAAGTGCTGGCATCGCTGTCTCTGACGGCGAGGCGATAAAAGTACACACCCGTATGGGATTGGTCTCCCAAGCATTCGCGGAGGCTGACCTTGCTTTGCTCCGAGGGCATGTTAGCATCGGACATAATCGCTACTCTACCACAGGCTCAAGTAAACCTACCAATGCCCAGCCCATTATTGCGGAATCGGCAGGGGTGACCCTCGCGCTCGCACATAATGGGAATATCATCAATGCTAAGGCGCTGCGCGCGGAACTCGAGGAGCGCGGCTACCATTTGCGCACCACCAGTGATTCTGAAGTTATTGCTTATCAGATTCTGGCTTCCCCAGGCGAGAACTGGCGGGAGAGAATAGAGTATGCCATGCGTCGTATTAAGGGAGCTTATTCCATGGTAATCTTAACCGAAAATGAGCTCATTGCAGTTCGTGACTCCTTCGGCGTTCGTCCTCTCTGCCTGGGAACTATTAACGGCGGGTGGTGCATCGCCTCGGAAAGTTGCGCCCTGGACCATATAGGTGCCCAGTTTGTAAGGGAAATAGACCCTGGAGAAGTCCTCATCATTGATAGCCACGGAGCACAGAGCTTTAAGAAGGAAAGTGACAGGAAGGCGTTGTGCATTTTTGAATATATTTATTTCGCCCGCCCCGATAGCATCATTCAGGGAAAACTGCTCTATCCGGCCAGGGAAGCTATGGGTAGAATACTGGCTGAAGAATATCCTGTGGAGGCTGATTACGTTATGGGTGTTCCCGATTCAGCCACTGCTGCCGGAATTGGCTATTCTCGTGCTTCGGGTATCCCCTATTGCGAATGCCTGCTAAAAAACCGCTATGTAGGACGCACGTTTATTGAACCTGAGCAAAGGATACGAGAACTAGGTGTCCAACTAAAATTCAACCCTCTTTCCCGCATAATCGCCGGGAAGAGGCTGGTTGTCGTTGACGACAGCATTGTTCGTGGCACTACCACGCCGCGCGTCGTCAGTCTGCTTAGAAAAGCTGGCGCTGCAGAAGTCCATCTCCGCATTTGCGCCCCACCCATTCGTTACCCATGCTTCTTTGGAGTAGACATGGCCACCAAATGGGAACTCATTGCCGCCAAGAAGACGGTCCCTGAAATCAGAGAGCACCTGGGTGCTGATTCGCTGGGATACCTTAGCCTTGATGGCTTGATTCGGGCTGTGGACCTCCCTAAGGATATTTTCTGCCTTGCTTGCTTCACCGGGGAGTACCCCATTCCGGTTCAAATCGAAATGGACAAACTGGCTTTGGAAGCCCTGCCCCAGGAGGATCTCATTGGAATCGACCAGTGAAAACGCCTATGT
>CAZLAL010000061.1:0-3156 GCA_964557455.1 uncultured Dehalococcoidales bacterium | reverse complement strand
GGAGGTGTAAAGACGATTACATAATTCCCGATCCTGAGGAGTGTTCCCCTCAACATTACAGCATAATAGATAAAGGTTGACACGACCCAAATGCACCTGCCACACGCCGATATAGAAGGGCCTATCACCGAGCTTAATCTCAATCAACGGGCTGCACCACTTAGAGCCGGGGACTGGCTTAATCGGGTTGATAGGCGCTTCGTTAAAATCCAGTTGTCTGTAGACTTCCTCTTGCCAACCTTCAGCGGAAATGCGCTGATGGAAATACCCTTGGGGGTACATGAATCCAACTCCAACCAGAGGCAATCCCAGGTCGCTTGCTTCTTTACAGACATCACCAGCTAGAATTCCTAGGCCGCCGGCATAAATGGGAAGGGAGTTATGTATGGCAAATTCCATAGAGAAATAGGCGACAGGACCATCCAAAGCATCAGCATATTTGCTGTCAAACCAGCTATCCTTGTCCGACATGTGAGCGTCGAAAGCCGACATCACAGAATCATAGAGACTGAGAAAAGCAGGGTCAGAGGCGGCCGCCTCCAACTTATCAGCGCTGATCTCACGGAGCTGCTTGACCGGGTTATGTCCACCGAGGTGCCATAGCCCATAATCCAGAGCCCGAAACAGCTCTCTTGCATCCGGATGCCAGCTCCACCAGAGATTGTTGGCTAGATCGTCTAGCCTGCCTATTCTCTCAGGTAGCCTTACTCCTGATAACACGTTTTTCTAAATTATGTTGCTAAGAGGCCCGGTGAGCGCCTCTTATCTCGCCTATTACAAAGGTCCGTCAGTCGTTTCTGCTTGGTTGGCTATTATAGCAGAACAGCACCTGTGGTATCATATTGATAGCTGTGCTCCTTTTATCATTTGGAGACGTTCGCGAATCCTAAGGAGGCGACGATGATAAAGTGTGCTTTGTATCTGGCACAGGATGGGCAACTGTTAGACCGGCTAGGCATGGAACAAATCAGGGACTCTCTGGCAACCGGGGAGGGCCTGCTCTGGGTTGATATAGAGGATGTGACGAATGAGGATACTGAGTTATTATCCAATGTATTCTCTTTCCATCCGCTGGCAGTGGCAGATTGCGCTAGCAAGAATATACATTCACCGAAGATAGACGATTTTAGTGACTATCTCTTTATTATAGTTCATGGCATAAATTATCACATCGAGTCTGAGGTAGTGGAAACCACAGAACTTGCCCTCTTTCTAGGGAAAAACTACGTGGTCACGAGTCATGCTGTGCCCATGAGGTCGGTGTCATCCGTGTCGGATCGCGTGCTAGAAGATGGACGACTAATGCGCAGGGGAGCTGATTTCTTGGCTCACGACCTTATCGACGCTCTAGTGGACAATATCATGCCTACTATCGAGGAGATGGATGAGAAGAATGATCAACTCGAGGATGAGGCGCTTCATCAGCCGAAGAGAGAAACGCTGATGTCGATTATGCAGCTCAAACGGAGCATATTGGCGTTGACGCGAATTATATTGCCTCAGCGGGAAATAGTGAACGGGCTCAGCCGCGGCGAATACGCCCTGATAAGCGAGCGGACTCAAATATACTACCGCAACATTTATGACCATCTCGTGCGGATTGAGATGCTCACTCTTGGCCTTAGAGATATGGCTGAGAGTGTACTGAGCACGTATCTTTCTTCGGTGTCCAACCGTATGAATGAGGTCATGAAGGTCCTGACACTCATAGCCACTATCTTCATTCCTCTGACCTTCATTGCTGGGGTTTACGGCATGAACTTTGCAAATATGCCCGAGCTGCAATGGCGGTATGGGTACTTTGGCATCCTGATTGTAATGGCAGCCGTAGGTATTTCTCTGGCGTTCTATTTCAAGGGGAAGAGGTGGCTTTGAAGTCAGTGGATGGAGAATATGTGGCCGGCATCTCACCCGAAAGCCGAAGCGATTGGGCACCCATCAACTTCGAGTTAACGAAGAGATAACCTGATGTAGCTGGATTCCATAGGAAACAATGTGGGCCAACGGCTTCTTGACCGGCTCCAAAGACCGGTTATGAATCGAATTCTTAGGGTGACTCCAGCGGTTGAGTAAATACTCCATATGGAGAAGGGCCGGGCTGTTAATCTTGTCACGATAAGAGGTAGAGTTTATGACATTTTATAGCTCTCGATGAATTTGGCGCCGAAATTTCCATGGTATAATGTAAGTCTAGTATCAAATCAGGAGGTGGGCGAGTATGGCCAAGATTATGAAGATTAGCAAGGAGGAAGCAAGCAGGCGTTTAGGGGATGTGTCGGATGAGAAACGCTTCTGGTGTCATGATGGTAAGTTTATTAAGAACCTCGTGGAGCTTGAAAAAGCTCTAAATAGCATGGGTGACGAGACTTTCCATTACCATGTGGGTGAGGGGAAGAACGATTTCAGTAACTGGGTCAGGGATGTGCTGGGCGATAATAGACTGGCCAACGACGTAAGCAAAGCTAAGTCCCGTATCCAGGCTAGCAAGGTGGTAGCACAGAGGATTTCCTTTCTGGAAAGCAAAATATAGGAAACTTCAGGAACTCCATAGGGGCGCATCTTATCGGAGAGTCAAAGTAATTTAGGATTCTCCCGGGCTTCCCATTCCTTGGGTAAGAGTTCTTTGAAAGCCGTGGGGAACTTCGGGGGATAGATTTCATACAGGTGCTGGTACATAGTCAGGACCATGGAATCTATGTCACTGACATAACCCCAGGCTCGCTGTATGTGGTCGGTGGCAACAAAGACCTCCCGGCAATATCCTTTTAATTCTCGAATAAGGCGATTCAACGCTTCGCCCTTTGCGTCGGGAGTCAGCCCTGGTTTGACGGAGCGACTGGCTTCGAGGGCGCCGCGAATGAATTCCGTGGCGACGACACGGTGGCTCTGTCCTCGTTTAATCTCTAGCAACGCTGCTTCCTTTTGACCACTGGCAAGGCCACCGTCTTCAATACCGGTTCTCAGATAATCAAATCGGGTGTCAAGAAGGGAATCCAGAATGCGTTCTGCGCCGGCATAGTCGGTATCACCAGGGTGCACGTATCTGATGGCAGCGAGGGCATTATCCTCAGGCAAAGTGCCGAGAAGGAGTTCCGAAAGGCGATAGCCGTGCAAGAAAGGCCTCTTCTGGCGTCCCTCTTCAGGTCGCCAGCCCCA
>CAZLAL010000060.1:0-4364 GCA_964557455.1 uncultured Dehalococcoidales bacterium | reverse complement strand
GGCCAGCCCGATATTCCTGGTTACGCCCCATCTGACGGCGGAAAGGCGTTTTGTGGCACCCACCCCCATTGTGGCCGCCGTGGCACAATGTGTGGTGCTGACCGGAATGCCCAGGCGCGAGGCGACCTCAATAACAGCAGCCGCCGAGGCCTGAGTGGCAAAACCGTGGACAGGTTGCAGAGCAGTGATCTTAATCCCTACGGTTTTAATGACTCGCCAGCCCCCTATAGCGGTACCCAGGCTGATAGCCAGCGCCGATACCACTATTATCCACCACGTCCCAGGGTCCCACAACGAGAGCCGCTCCCACAGGCTGGCATCTCTATAAAAAACCACCAGCGCCATAGTGATAACAGCAATTGGCATCTGGCCATCATTCTTGCCATGGCTATAAGCCAGAAAAGCGGTAGTGAGCCACTGCAGCCGGCTGAAAAACACTCTCATTCTGGCTGGGGCTCTGCGGCGAAACGCCCAGAGCAGCACAACCATGAGGGCAAAACCACCGATGAAACCCAGAGCCGGAGCAATGACCACTGATGCGCCAATCCGTCCCAGGACGCCCCATATTACCGCCTCCCAACCCACCATCGCCACCCCCGCCGTCGCCAGGGCAGTGACAAAGCTATGGCTGATGCTTACGGGCAGACCCATACGAGTAGCTACACTCCCCCAGATGATAACCGCGGCCAGGGCAGCAATCAGTATCAAATAAGCGTCGAGCCCCGGCAAAGCCAGCATTGTTTCAGGGTCTAGAATTCTCTTGCCAATGGTCCTGGCGACTTCGAGAGCAGTAGCGGCACCAGCAAAGTCACAGAGGGCAGCCAGTATTATTCCGTTTCGAGGTGAAATAGCCCGGGAGCCAATCGAAGCAGCGACAGCATTGGCAGCATCGTTAAAACCGTTGACCACGCCAAAGCCGATGCCTGCCGCCACCACCACGACCAGCAGAACCAGCTCAGGCATGCTTCAGTACTATACCCTCGAGAACATTGGCGACGTCTTCCCCACAGTCGGTAGCGTTTTCCAGGTGCTCATAGATTTCACGCCATTTAATCAGGTCACATGCATTGTCATGGCAGAGCTCAAAAAGCTCCGCCAGGGCAGCATGTTGCACGTCGTCAGCCTCATTTTCCAGAGTGTTAATCTCCACACACCGCTTGAGTATCCACGTGAACTGGTCGCGCCGGCGCAAACGGGGCATTGCCTCGTTCAGCTTATTGGCCATCTTAGCCACGATTCTGGCTAGCTCCAGAGACCGCTCGGTGGGGTGAGCAACATGATAAAGATTGGCTGTCCTGCCCGCAGCCTCAATGAAATCCATCACATCGTCCAGGCTGTGAGCCAGGAGGGTGATATCTTCTCTATCTATCGGTGTCACAAAGCTGCGATGTACCCGCCCTATTATCTCGTGGGTTATAGCATCGCCTTTGTGCTCCAGATCCTTAAGCTCTTTCGCCTTTCCCGCCACGTTTTCATAATTCTCAAAGAGGTCCACCAGCTTCTCTGCGGCAACGACCAGATTACTCGTCCCCTGTTCGAACATGTCATAGAACCCCATGTCCCTGGGTATGAAGGAAAACTTAGCCAAACTGCACCTCCATCAATGGATATCTCAACCTTCCGTACCTCTCTCAGCCCCGTCGCGCATTATAGCATCCAGCAGGAGAGCTTCACTATGGGTCACTCCCCTTTATTGGGATTTCCCCACCATTTCTTGAGCCTGTCAGCAATTTCCTTTTCATAACCCTGCTCAGTGGGAAGGTAATATCGCTTACCCTGAAGCGAAGGCGGCAGGTTTTGCTGCTTGACGAAATGGCCGGGGTGGTTATGGGCATATTTGTAGCCCTGTCCGTATCCCATCTCACGCATGAGGCCGGTCACCGGGTTACGCAGGTGGAGGGGCACAGGCTCGTTTCGGCCCTGTCCTATATCCTTTTGGACCCGAGAATAAGCCTGGTACAACGAGTTGCTTTTGGGGGCGGCCGCCAGATAAACCACGGCCTCAGCCAAAGCCAGATTTCCTTCGGGCAAACCTACAAAGTGCACCGCCTGCTGGGCAGCCACTGCTATCACCAGCGCTTGAGGGTCAGCCACGCCAACATCTTCAGAAGCAAAGCGCACCAAGCGACGCGCGATATAGAGAGGGTCTTCGCCAGCCTCGAGCATGCGTCCCAGCCAGTACAAAGCAGCGTCTGGGTCGGAGCCCCGTAACGACTTATGCAATGCCGAAATCAGGTCGTAATGCTGGTCACCGCTCTTGTCATAGAACAAAGCACGGTGCTGCAACGCCTCCTCAATAGCCGACAGGTCTATCGTCCGCAAGCCATCGTCGCCGGGCAAGGCGGCATTCGCAGCCATCTCCAAGGTGTTCAATCCCACCCGGGCATCCCCGTTGGACATGGTCACCAGATGCCGCAGAGCTTCCTCACCTATACTAATCCGAAACGTACCGACTCCCCTTTCTCTGTCCTCAACCGCCCGTTTGACAATGACGCTGACCTCATCGTCGCTCAGCAGATTCAATCGAAAAACGCGGCACCGGGAAAGAAGCGGAGAAATGACTTCAAAGGAGGGATTTTCCGTAGTGGCCCCAATGAAAGTCACGGTACCATTCTCCACGAAAGGCAATACGGCGTCCTGCTGTGCCTTGTTAAAACGGTGCACCTCATCAACAAAGAGAATGGTCCTCTGACCCGATGATTTCAGCCTTCTCTTAGCTTCGCCAACGACACGCCGCAAATCAGCCACGCCGGCACTCACAGCACTAAGAGCACTGAAGTGCGCCCGGGTAACATTAGCGATAATCTGAGCCAGAGTCGTCTTTCCGCTGCCCGGCGGTCCCCAGAACACCATGGAAGGGAGCTGGTCTGCCTCAATGCATTTCCGCAGCACCCGTCCCTCGCCAACCAGATGCTCTTGCCCCACGAACTCAGCAAACGTCTGCGGTCTCATCCTCGCCGCCAGGGGCATGTTCTGGGATGAATCCTTCTCTTTCTCTTCAGGCAGGTCGAACAGAGGCATTGTGTCCATTATCGGCGACCGCAACTTGCTACCTGAATCTCCTTACTTCAAAGCGATAGAGCTTAGTTGGCTCGTCGCTCGATATTCCCGCCTTAAGCCGGCAAATTACAATCTGCTCATCCACACTATCTACACCTTCCAGGTCGGGCAGCAAAAGCCCCCTCCTCCAGCCGCTCTGCACAATAATGCCGTATCGCTGGGGATCGAGTTCGCTCTCGCTGGCAACGGGCTCCGGCCTGGTGAGTATATCCACGCTATATTCCAGGTCAGCAAGCTCAGCCGCAGTCACCGGAGAAAAGCGAGGGTCCGCCGTAGCTGAACTGATAGCGTTAGTAATGATTTCTTCGGCCACATTGTCCCTGGTAGGCTCAAAGGTACCAATACATCCTCTCAATTCCCCGCGCTTGTGAAGGGAAACGAAAACGCCCGCCCGCTCTCTCATTTCCGGGGTCAGCTCGCCGGTCTTGATTATTTCGTGTTTGCGGACATAGTTTTCCACAGCCTCTTTAGCGAGCCTGACTACGGGATGAAGCTCCTCTTCTGCCATAAATCACCTCCCTGAACACCCCTCTGTCTTAAGGCGGGAAAGCTCAATGCCTACCGCGAATCAGCTCCGGAAATTGAGCTCGGCCCCGCAGAATTTGCATTTTGAGCCGTCCAGTCCTACTACTCTGGTATCATAGCCAACACGATGAACCACCCTCTTACCACAGGAATAACATGCCGTGTCCTCATATTCGTGCCCGGGCACATTGCCCAGATAGACGAACTTCAGTCCTGCCTTCTTCCCAATCTTGTACGCCTTTTCCAGGGTGGGTATCGGGGTGGGGGGCAGGTCCATCATGTCATACATAGGATAGAAACGAGTTACATGCCAGGGAGTAAGCTCGCCCAGGTTATCTCGAATCCAGCTGGCGATATTGCCGAGCTGCTCTTCGTCGTCGTTCATGGTAGGAACGATATTGGTCACCACCTCGACATGCATGCCCCATTTCTCCTTAGCCCGCCTGGCAACATCCAAAATTTCGCGCCAGCGAGGAACCTTGGCGAGCTGCCGATAGAACCCATCCGTGAAGCCCTTGATATCCACCCTCCAGGCATCAAGCCAGGGGCCTATCATATCCAGAGCCTCAGCTGTGGCATAGCCATTGGTCACATATACGGTGTATAGATTATTCTCTTTAGCCAGCTTGGCCGAGTCCAGGGTGTATTCAAACCAGACCGTCGGCTCATTGTAGGTCCAGGCAATACCCTGGCAATTGTATTGCTTGGCCAGCTCTATCGCTCTTTCCGGCAGCAGCTGTCGAGAGCCGGGCGGCATGTCAACACAGGCAATCTCCCAG
>CAZLAL010000059.1:0-3396 GCA_964557455.1 uncultured Dehalococcoidales bacterium | reverse complement strand
CACTCCCACTTCATCCAGAATCATCATTATGGCCACTATGACAATAAATACCCGCCCTATGCCTTTGAAAATGCTCAGGAGGGTATTCGCCCTTTTCTCAATCCCTTCCTTGCTTTCCTTGTACTCGGTCCGGGCTACAACACGGCACACAATAGGCGGGAGAAACTTGTTTAAGAGAAACCACAGCACAACCGCCACCACCACTATTATGAGGATAGGGATACCATGGCCTATCAGCCAATTCAATACAGTAGCCCAGTTCAATTCTCGCATTTGCTACCTCCGCTGCCTACGTTTCGCGCACAAATCGACTCCATATTATTCTAAACATAATGGGGCCCGCTGTATAGCTACCGTGGTTCTGTTAAGACTCGCCCAGCGAGGCATTTCCGCCGATAAGTACCTACAAGAAGCAGAAATTCGCTGCCTGAGCAGGCCAAAATCCAAACGCCACGTGAAATATGTCTTCTACTGAAATTCTACCGAGACAACAGGAAAATCTATGAAATAAGCTTTCCAGGACCACTGTCCTGGAGGCCCCACATCCATCTTAATTCTGAAATCCAGCTGTTCTCTAACCATCCACTTCTTGTCTTCTTCATCAAGTTCAAGGCCACCTCCCACTACTAGCGTTCCGCTGAACCATTTCCCTAAACCCTTACGCGGATAGAAGCCCATTGACTTGATACCGGGATAAGTGTAGCGATATTCGCCGTTTGGATAATCTCCTATCACTTTGACCGTAGGTATTTCTCTGTAGCTAACGACTTTGTGGTGTTCATGCTCGTCAGTATAGAGTGCAAAAACAATGGGTATCTTTAGGCTTCCTTTTTTCAGTCTGGTCTTTACAATTTGCTCCATCTCCTCCCAAAGTACGTGTGGTATTTGTATTGCTTCTGCCATTCTTGCTTCTCCTCCAACCCTGTTGAGCACAAGTCCGGACAATTATGACCTGTAGGATTCGGGGAAAGCAAGCCTTGCTCTCCAAGCGTGAAAAATCCGGACCTTCATGGATGTGAGGTCAATTGCTGCTATAGCCAACTTCAGTGCCCAAACCGCCCTCCACGGCAAGAAACAGACAAGCAGAAGGACTTCCCCTCTCTTCAAGATGCACCCCCTCTCTGTAAACCGGAGACGGCTTGAGATCTGAGTTGGTCACTAGTCCATAGGCAGAGGCTACAACTGGAGTATAGATTATATTGTCTGACTTGCATTACATACATATAGTCAGTATAATTTCGATATAAGCTATATGGAGGTGTATCATGCAGGAAAAGGATGACCTATTCAGTAGGGATGCGCTAAATAGGTTCCTCGATTTTGCGGGTAGTAAGGGGTTGATGAAGAAAGCAACCGCTGGGGCCTATAAGACGGCCTGCGGTATTATCCTGAGTATTCTGGACGATAGTGAAGCAACTGACCTGTCTAAGATTGACTTAGAGAGCATCATTCTTAGACATAGGAACTTGGCGGCTGGTAAGATACCGCCGAAGACACTCAAGACTTATGAGACACGGGTTCGCGCTGCGGTGAATAATCTCGTCGAATATAATAGAGATCCATCGTCCTGGAAAGTTGCTGTCAAGCAGCGAGCCCCTAGAACTGCCACTGTCAAGAAGATAAAGAGTCCTGCCTCAGCCAACCTGAAAGAACCTCAAAAACTGGGGGTAGCTAATCAGCCCTCTGTCCATATCGATCTCCAAATTCACATTTCGCCTGAGGCTAGTCCTGAGCAGATTGACCAGATATTCGCGAGTATGAGACGTCATCTATATGGAAGCCTAGCCGATCAATGAGGAACGTATGGCGAACATAGAAGCTATCGTGCAACACGCGAGACGCTTCCAGTCGGAAATAGACAAGCTCGGGATGGGGCGAAACGCTCCTCCCAACGCTATCCCTGCTAGAAAGCACGGTGTGGTGGAGCTTTATGATATCATGATCGACTCTAATGAATTAAAGAGCGTAACGAGAAGACTTTTCGTGGATGGACACTATGCAAGGGCTGTGGAAGAGGCGTACAAATGTGTAAACAATACTGTGAAGGCAAAATCTCGCCTTTCCGCGGACGGCCAAGACCTTATGAATCAAGCATTCAGTATAAAGAATCCGGTCTTAAGGCTGAATGCCCTTAAAACAGATTCTCAAAGAGATGAACAGTTAGGATATATGCTCTCTCTAGGTGGCTGTATGACGGGAATTAGAAACCCGCGAGCCCACGAACACCAGGTATGGGACTCCCCCGATGTTGCACTTGAAATGATGGCTTGGGCTAATCATCTTATGAGGATGATAGATAAAGCTAAACGTGTAAGGAAATGCAAGAAGACTTTAGCGCCTTAGCTCACCTTGGTAACGTCAGCTAGGTTCAAAATCGCTCATACCTGTCTTCCTATCCCTCGATAATCTCCTTGGTGCTGGGAATTCGGCCCAGGATGCGCTCGTCAATGCGGGTAGCTGAGTCCAACGCGCGGCCCAGGGCTTTGAACAGGGCTTCCGCTTTGTGGTGGTCATTGATGCCACTCAGCACTTTGGCGTGCAGGTTGATTCTGGCGTCGGATGCAAGGGAGACCAGAAAATGCCGGACCAAATCGGCATCCAGGTCACCTATCATGGATTCCTTAAAATCTGCCTCGATTGTGCTGTACACTCTGCCCCCAATGTCCACAGCCACCACTGCCAGAGCTTCGTCCATAGGCACCATAGCATGGGCCATCCGCACAATGCCTTGCTTTTTTCCCAGTGCCTGGTTAAAAGCTTTGCCCAACGAGATAGCCACATCCTCCACTACATGGTGCTGGTCAGGGCCGGTGGCTGCGATTTTTATGTCAAACACACCGTGCTGGGCCAGATGGCTAAGCAGGTGGTCGAACATCCTTGTGCCCGTGGCAATCTCGAATTCCCCGCTTCCGTCAACGTTAAGCTCCACCCTGACGGTCGTTTCGGCAGTCTCTCGAACTACTTTTGCTTTTCTTTCAGCCATGTTTAGCCTCCTTCAATGCTGTAATCAGAGCATCGGTATCCTCAGGTCTGCCCACGCTAATTCGCAGGCAGTCTTTCAGTCTGGGAGTATCGAAATAGCGAACGAAAACGCCTGTCTTCCGCAGTTGTTGCCAGACTTGTTTGGCCTTTCCTCCGGGCAGAGAACAGAGGATAAAATTAGCCTCAGACGGATAAGGCGTTAGCCAATCCAGTTCCTTCAGCCTGTTAAACAATCTCCCCCGTTCCTCAACTATCTTGGCCACATTGGCACGAAGATACTCTGCATCGGCCAATGAAACTAGCACCGCAACCTGAGCTGCGGCATTGGCATTGTAGGGCTGTTTAATCTTCATCAGGTAACTGGCAATTTCTACCGGGAAAAACCCGTAGCCTATCCTCAAGCCAGCCAGCCCG
>CAZLAL010000058.1:0-2919 GCA_964557455.1 uncultured Dehalococcoidales bacterium | reverse complement strand
ACATCATATCAGTCAAGCCTGGAAGAAATCGGGTATTATGTTCTCAGGCTCTTCGCGCAGGCGGAACCAAATTCGAGACTATCGCACAATGCCGAAGCTGAACTAGGACTCGTATTGGTTGTTCCGACAAGGCAGGTAGTATAATTGGACCGTAAGCCATGGCAGAACAATGGCACAGTCTTAGTATTGATAAAGCCTTAGAGCAACTGGAGTCCAGACGCTCAGGGCTTACCCAGACCGACACAAAGAAACGGTTAGACCGCTACGGATATAACGAGCTAAAGGGTAAAGAAAAGACTCGCCCGATAGTGGTTTTTCTGAAGCAATTCCTTAGCCCCCTGATTTATGTCCTCATGGCCGCCGTGATAATTTCCTTGGTCGCCCAGCACTATATAGATGCATTGGTTATACTGGGAGTCTTACTTTTTAATGCCATCTTTGGTTGTATGCAGGAACTGCGAGCAGAGAAAGCCATGGAGGCTCTCATGCAAATGGCAGCGCCGAGGAGCAAGGTCAGGCGTGACGGCAAAGTCAAGGAAATTCTAGCTAAAGAAGTAGTTCCCGGCGATATATTGCTTGTGGAAACCGGAGACAGAGTACCCGCTGATGCCCGATTGATAGAAGCATCCAACTTAAAGATAAACGAGGCTACGCTAACTGGCGAGTCCATGCCTGTCGAAAAACACACCGGAGTGCTGAAGGATTCACTGACTTTGGCAGATAGAAGAAATATGGTTTATGCAGGGACAACTGTTAGCTATGGCCGAGCTAGTGCTGCAGCAGTGAGTACCGGGATGTCCACCGAACTGGGCAAAATTGCCAGTGTTATCCAGGAGGTAAAGAAGGAGGAAACGCCCCTCCAGCAAAGCATCAGAAAGTTGAGCCGCTATCTTATCATCATTGTCCTAATCATAATTGGCGTCTTAGTAGTAGCTGGCTTACTGAAAGGTTTCGACCGTCTGGAGGTCTTATTGCTGGCGGTAGCAGCCTCAGTTTCGGCAATACCCGAAGGGCTGCCGGCGGTGGTCACGGTTGTTCTGTCTCTGGGAATGCGGACTATGGCGCGTCACAATGCCATAGTCCGTCGGCTCCTGGCTGTGGAGACGTTAGGGTCGGCCACGGTAATTTGCTCGGATAAAACCGGTACTCTGACCATGAACGAGATGACGGCGCGACGCGTTTTCCTTGACAATGAATGGATTGAGGTAACGGGTGAAGGCTATGAGCCTCTCGGAGAATTTTACCGTGACGGGCAAAAACTCAACCCGGAGAAAGAGGACATATTAAGATTGCATTTGAGAATAGGAGCCCTGTGCAATGATGCCCTGCTGACGCGTGAAGATGAGCGATACAGCATCTACGGCGACCCTACTGAAGGCGCTCTAGTGGTGACTGCCGCCAAGGCAGGGATGGAAAAAGGGAAGTTAGAGAAGAGGTCACCTCGCCTCGATGAAATCCCATTCCAGAGCGAGAAACAGTACATGGCCACTCTTCATCCTAAAGACGGCGGTGGAAAGATAGTCTATGTAAAAGGAGCGGCCGAGAAACTCTTAGGGTTTAGTAAATACCGGCTTACCGCACAGGGTGTTGTCGAGCTTGGGGCAACTGAGAGCAAGGGTATAAAAAAGGCCACAGTCTCTATGGCAAAAGATGCTATGAGAGTCATTGCCACTGCCTATATCGAATTTCCTGATGAATTTGAGGAACTGAATGATGAGGATATCCATTCCAACCTGATTTTCGTCGGGCTGATTGGGATGGCTGATCCCCCCCGTGAGGAGGCCAGAGAGGCGGTACGATTGTGCAAGCAGGCAGGTATCAGGGTCATTATGATTACCGGCGATCACGAGGCGACAGCGGAATCGGTAGCTCGCCAGCTCGAGCTGCCGCCGGGGAAAGCCATCACCGGTGTCAAGCTCCAGGCAATGAGCGACGAGGAGCTGTCACAGCAGATTGACGGCATTTCTGTGTTTGCCAGAATCGAGCCCTTACACAAGCTGAGAATAGTGAATGCCCTGAAGAGCCGTGGCCAGGTTGTCGCTATGACCGGGGATGGAGTTAACGACGCAGCTGCGCTCAAAGCCGCCGATATCGGCATCAGTATGGGAATTACCGGCACCGATGTGACCAAGGAAGCCAGCGATATGATTCTGGCTGACGATAACTTCGCATCGATAGTGGCGGCAGTCGATGAAGGTAGGACAATCTTCACCAGGTTGCGCAATGTCGTATTCTTCCTGCTCAGTACCAACATCGGCGAGCTAGTGGCGCTCATCTTGAGCGTGCTATTCGTGGGCAAAGCGCCCCTGCTGGCGGTGCAGATTATCTGGAATAACCTAGCCACCGATACGGCGCTGGCTATTCCACTGGCTCTCGAACCCAAATTTGGCGATGAGCTCAAGCAACCACCTCGCCATCCCGACGTGGGACTGCTCTTTCCCGGCCTGCTTGCGCGCGTCGGGTTCATGGCATCATTGATGGGTGTTGGCATATTTGTGATATTCAACTGGGCGCAACAAAGAGTAAGTCTGGATGAAGCGCGCACGATTGCTTTCGGGTCTATCGTAATATTTGAATGGTTCAGGGCGTTTAACGCCCGCTCCGATGAGCACACGGTTTTCAAGTTGGGGCTTCTCCGTAACCGATTGCTTGTTATTGCCGTTTCAGGAGCAATACTATTGCAGCTAGCGATTATTTATATTCCATTCCTCCAGGTTGCTTTTCACACAGTCTCTCTTGGTATTGATAAGTGGGGTGTGGCCGTTCTGGGCGGAGTCAGCCTCTTTGCTGTTGAAGAAATACGAAAGATCATATCACCTCGATTATTCAGTTTTGGGAAATGGAGACCGCTTGGGGAGAAACCAGAGGATCCGGCTAGGAGAGACTAATCACAGTTTCACAAGAAACCGATACCACTCT
>CAZLAL010000057.1:0-2739 GCA_964557455.1 uncultured Dehalococcoidales bacterium | reverse complement strand
TCAGGGAGCAGGGGGTCGGGGACGATTTTCTTCGGCAATTGTAATATGAGGTGTGTATATTGCCAGAACTATCAGATAAGTCAGAACTGGAGAGAGCAGCAATCGAAGGAGATGGACTGTCATACACTCGCGGAAAAGATGCTCTACCTGCAGAACGAACTGGGCTGCCATAATATCAATTTCGTTTCACCATCTCATTTCGTTCCCCAACTCGTGCGGGCAGTGGTGGAGGCGGTGCCGATGGGGCTACGGGTGCCGCTGCTCTATAACACCAGCGGCTATGATTCCGTGGCTTCCCTGAAGGAACTGGACGGGGTTATAAGTATCTACCTGCCTGATTTGAGATATGCCTCTGATACGTGGGCCAGGAAATTCTCGCAGGCACCGGACTATGTGGCACGGGCCCACGAGGCTATTAAAGAAATGTACCGCCAAGTCGGAGACTTGGTGATAGACGAATCGGGCGTGGCACAGAAAGGACTGATAGTGCGGCATCTCATTTTGCCCAACGGGCTGGCCGGAAGCGAGGAATCGCTGACCTGGCTTGTTCGCGAGCTCTCCCCGACGGTGACGGTTAGCATCATGTCTCAATACATGCCGATGCACCGGGCGAGGCGGATACCGCTGCTTTCGCGGCAGATCAGCGTTGAGGAGTATAATGCTGTCCTGCGGCTGCTGGATGAGCTGCGCATGGAGAACGGCTGGGTGCAGGAGCTGGGCGCGGCTGAGGAGTACTTGCCTGATTTTGAACGAGAGGGTCACCCTTTCGCCATGGCGGATTCGCCCCCTTAACCTTGGCTGTCGCTTTTCTTTCTGCCGCTGAGCAGTGGCCGGTCTATCTGGCCGGATTCGGTTCGGGGCAGGCTGTCGACAAACTTGATTTGCTTGGGCACTTTGTAGTCGGACAAGCTCTTGCGGCAGAAATCGCGTATCTCGTCCGGCGTAGCGCTTTGTCCGTCTCTAAGCACTATGAAGGCCGTGGGTATTTGCCCCTTGTAATCATCAAGAACGCCGACGCAGGCTGTTTCGGCTATGGCGGGGTGTTTGAGAAGGACTTCTTCAACTGCGGCGGGCAGAATCTTGACTCCTCCTGAAGGCACTATAATAGACGATGTCTTCTCTATGAAGTCCAGGTAGCCGTCCTCGTCCAGTCTGACCAGGTCGCCGGTATGGAACCAGCCATCTTTGAGGACCTGGGCTGTCAGTTCGGGGGACCTGTAATATTCTTTCATCATCCAGGGAGCCCTGGCAACGGCTTCCCCTATACTGCCGCGCGGTACCTCCTTGCCGTCTTTGTCCAGCACTTTGAGCTCGGCCAGGGGTTTTCCTGCGGTACCTAATTTGCGGTCGCGCATAGCGCCTATAGTGACGATTATGAGCTCCGTGAGCCCGTATATTTCGCACACAGTTAAGTGGAACTTCTTCTCGAGCATCTCCATAAGAGGGGCCAAGGACTTCGCTCCGGCAGAAAGGACTGCACGCAGGGAACTAAGGTCATGGCCCTTAATGGTCTCCTCGTCTATCATAGCCATGGCATTGAAGCTGGCCGGGACGCCGATAAGCAGTGTGGCCTTCTCCTGTTCTATGGTCTCTAGGATATTCTTGGAGCTGAAATGCGGCAGGATTGCTATGGTGGCCCCTCTCTTAATGGGCATGAGAACGACCAGGCCGAATCCCAAAAGGTAGTAGAAGGGGAGCAATCCCAGGACAACGCTGTCTCTCTGCAGCTCAAATTTCTCCACGACTATGGGCAGGATTGACAGGAACGACGAATGGGTATGTACTACGCCCTTGTTCTTGCCCAGCACACCCAGCGTGTAGAAAACGATAGCTTCATCGTCGCCCTGTATATTGACAGCCGGCGACACAGGCGAGCCGGCGGCCACCATGTTTTTGTACTGGTCCGTATCGATGGTCAGGACCTGTTTCAGCAAAGGGGCAGTGGGCAGAATTGACGACAGCACGGGCGAGAATCTTTCTTCAGTAATCAGGAGCTTGGAATCAGACTCACGGAGCTGGGGCTCGAGTTCGGGTGGCTTAGCTCCGGCATCGAGCAGCACGGCGGCGGCTCCGGTCTTAAGCACTCCAAAAGTGTTGATGACCCACTCAGGAGTACGAGAAAGCAAGACGCCCACATGGTCGCCCTTCTTTATCCCCAAACTGATAAGGGCATTGGCTATTCTGTTAGAGGTCTCATCCAGTTCGCGGTAGCTGACCCTGCGAGAACCAAGGACAATAGCCGTCTGTTCTGGCACCTCGCTGGCAGTCTTCTCTAGCATCAGTTTTAGATTCATTGTCTCCCCCAGTCTTGAAGAGTCTTGTGAAGCGAAATTATGGGCTAACTTTTCGCCTCCTGTCAATGAAATCTGCAGGACGCTGTACCGCCAAGTCCTCGTGCCAACCAGGCGCTGTGTCGGAGCACCCGCCACTGGCAATGGACGGGGCGTTCTAGCTCAGCGTCTTCGCGCCCGTCTGAACAACGACAGCAGGAACAATAAGCCAATCATGATGAGAAAGAGATAAGGCGGTGAGGCGCTTCCCTCGCCCGTTCCGGCGAATGCAACGGCTGGTGTGGGAGGAGGCGTTAAGGGGGCCGTTGCCTGGGCAGGTATTTCGTAAGCAGGCGTCTCGGCAAGGATTTCGTAGACAGGTATTTCCATGTCCAGGTATTGCTCCGGCGCCCAGCCCAGAGGGTTGTTTCTGCCGGTAGCTTCTGCCCAGATCCATCCCGGCTCGCCT
>CAZLAL010000056.1:0-3194 GCA_964557455.1 uncultured Dehalococcoidales bacterium | reverse complement strand
CTCTCCCGTGGAACGCCGTGCGCCTCGTTATGACATAAGATGGCATGGACCATGGCAGGGTTGGCTCCAAGTTCCTGGGCAATGTCAGCTCCCAATTTGCTATGGGTCTTCATATCGCCTTCGACAAGTTCTATATCAATATCGTGGATGAGGCCGGTAAGGCCCCATTCGTCTTCATCCTCTCCCAGCTTCCTGGCTAAGGCCCGCATAATCGCTTCGGTGGCCAGCATGTGCCTGATCATGTTCTTGTCCCGGACATTGCCATGGATGGAATCCAGGACTTCATCTCTGTTGAGTTTGCATGTCATGTCAGCACCTTTTCCTGTCGCGCTTGGCAAATCTTGTTATCATTCTGAGCAAAGGCAAGAATCTGGACCCTTTGCTGTCGCTCAGGGTGACAAAACGGGGACGCTTTTTTCCCGTTGCATTGATAATATACCACGCAAGTACTGCCCGGTGAAAGAGCTATCGTTTCTGGTCAATTGTTCAGGTGTACCGGCATCCACGAGGTAACCACCCTCATCCCCGGCTCCGGGGCCAAGGTCAATGACCCAATCTGCGTTCTTTATGACGTCCAGGTGATGCTCAATGACGATTACCGTGTTTCCCAAATCCACCAGCCGCTGTAGCACCTTCAACAGGTAAGCAATGTCGGAGAACGACAGGCCGGTGGTTGGCTCGTCCAATATGTAGAGCGTCTTGCCCGTCGAGCGCCGCGATAGTTCCGTGGCCAGCTTCACTCGCTGCGCCTCGCCGCCCGAAAGGGTCGGTGCCGGCTGTCCCAGACGAATGTATCCCAGGCCTACGTCGCGAAGGGTTTCCAGCTTGTGTTTGATTTTGGGAAAGTGGTCAAAGAAGAGCAAAGCCTCGTCTACCGTCATATCCAGGACATCGGCGATGTTTTTGCCTTTGAAGTGGATTTCCAGAGCCTCACGATTATATCTTTTCCCCTTGCATACCTCGCAGGGTACGGTGACGTTGGGCAAAAATTGCATCTCAATCTGGACATAGCCTGCCCCCTGACAGGCTTCACATCTTCCTCCCTTCACGTTGAAGGAAAAGCGTCCCTGGGCATAACCACGCATTCTCGCTTCAGGAACAGTGGCGAAAAGCTCCCGAATAGGGGTGAATGTGCCGGTATAGGTAGCGGGGTTGCTTCTCGGGGTACGGCCGATCGGTGACTGGTCGATATTAACGACCTTATCAATGTACTCGGTGCCGGTAATACCGTCGCATTTGCCCGGTCTCTCCTTGGCTCGATAGAAGCGACGGGCCAGTCTTTTGTACAAGATTTCGCTGATGAGAGAGCTTTTGCCGCTACCGGAAACGCCGGTGACACAAACGAAGTTCCCCAGTGGAATACTGACATCGATGCTTTTGAGGTTGTTTTGTCTGGCACCTTTAATGGCCAACTGTTTTCCCGAACCGGCGCGTCGCTCGGGTGGCAGGGGAATTTGCTTAGTTCTACTGAGGTACTGTCCCGTTATTGAGCGGGGGCAATCCATTACATCCTGGAGTGTCCCTGTAGCGACTACTTCTCCTCCTTGTTTACCAGCCCCGGGTCCCATATCAATAATGTGGTCAGCAGCTCTCATCATGGCTTCATCGTGTTCTACGATGATTATGGTGTTATCCAGGTCTCTGAGCCGCTTTAGCGTGGCTATAAGCCGGGAATCATCGGCAGGATGCAAGCCCACCGTGGGTTCGTCACAGATATAAAGTACCCCGCTCAGCCCGCTGCCAATCTGGGTCGCCAGACGAATTCTCTGGGCCTCGCCGCCACTCAAGGTTGATGAAGGACGGTCCAGCGTTAAGTAGCTCAAACCTATATCTTTGAGAAAACCCAACCGGGCACGAATCTCTTTGATGATTTGCCTGGCTATGGTGAGTTCTCGAGGACTGATTTTGGTGGCGAGTTGCTCCATCCAGTTCAATGACTCTGTGACAGGCAGGGTGGTGACATCCATAATATTCTTGCCCGCGACCGTGACAGCTAGAGACTCGGGCTTTAGCCTCTTTCCGTGACAAACGGGGCAGGGATTCGATGCCATATAGCGCTCGATATCCGCTCTGACACTATCCGAACTTGTCTCTCGATAGCGCCGCTCCAGATATGGTATGACGCCCGGAAAATTAGTGTAATACTGACGTAGTTGGCCGTTACGGTCTTCGTATGTGGCGGGAATTAGCTCACCGCCATCACCGTAGAGGATTACGCGCAGTTGCTCTTCGCTGAAGTCCTTTACAGGCACGGACAAAGAAAAACCGTGGCGGTGACTCAGAGAGTGCAGTATGCTGCTCGACCAGGTGCTCATCTGTCCATTTCTCAGCCATGGTTGAATAGCTCCTTCAAGCAGGCTCAGTTCCCTGTCAGGTATGACCAAATTCGGGTCGATTTCCAATTTCACGCCCAGTCCCGTGCAAGCCGGGCAAGCGCCGTAGGGACTGTTAAAGCTAAATGTTCTGGGGGAAATCTCCCCCAGGCTTATGCCACAGTAGACACAGGCAAAGTGCTCCGAGAAGAGCAGCTCTTCCCCGTCCAGGACTTTGACCAGCACCACGCCCGCCCCCAGTTTTAATGCTGTCTCAACAGAGTCAGCCAGGCGGGTGGCATTCTCCTTTTGCTCTATCTGAAGTCGGTCAACTACTACCTCTATGGTATGCTTCTTGTTCTTATCCAGCTGCAATTCCTCGGAGAGGTCGTGAATCTGTCCGTCAACCCGCACTCTGACAAATCCGGCCTTTTGTAAGTCCTTGAATATGGCCTGATGCTCGCCTTTGCGGTCCCTGATTAGCGGGGCCAGAATCATGATACGGCTGCCCTGGGGTATTTCTCTGACGGCATCCACAATCTGCTGCACTGTCTGACGGGAAATCTCCCGTCCACACTGAGGGCAATGAGGGTGTCCGACACGGGCGAAAAGAAGGCGCAGATAATCGTAGATTTCCGTCATCGTGCCCACGGTAGACCTGGGATTATGGGGTGGCCCTTTCTGGTCTATGGATATGGCCGGGCTGAGCCCTTCGATGTAATCAACGTCCGGTTTTTCCATCTGCCCCAGGAACTGGCGGGCATAGGCAGAAAGAGACTCTACGTAGCGGCGCTGTCCCTCCGCGTAGATAGTATCGAAAGCCAGAGAGCTCTTCCCCGAGCCGGAAACACCGGTGATAACCACCAGCTTATTCCTGGGGAT
>CAZLAL010000055.1:0-6226 GCA_964557455.1 uncultured Dehalococcoidales bacterium | reverse complement strand
TGTTAGCCTCTATTGACTTACGGCGAGATGAGGTCTATATCGCCAATGTGATTAAGTGCCGTCCGCCTCAGAACCGTGACCCATTACCGGTCGAGATAGAGAGTTGCCGGAAGTGGCTTGACCGCCAAATAGAGATAATCAATCCCCAGATGATTGTCACTCTGGGACGTTACTCTCTGGCGCGCTATTTCCCCAATGAGAGCATAGGGAAGATTCATGGGAAGCCGCGAAAGTTGGGGGGCGTCATTTATTACCCCATGTATCATCCGGCAGCAGCACTCCATCAAGGCTCTCTGCGACGTACCATCGAAGCAGATATGCTCAAAATTCCGCAGATACTAGCCCAGAGCAGAGACCTGCCTGAAGATGTAGTTGAATCAAAGCAGCTAAGCTTGTTCTAGAATCATATCCTGAATGAGAGGAAGGGGAACCTTTGGCAACACATAGATTGAGAATCATCCCTCTGGGCGGGTTAGGGGAAATCGGCAAGAACATGACCGCGCTGGAATATGGCGACGACATCGTGGTCATCGATGCCGGCCTTATGTTTCCCAGTGAGGAAATGCCGGGGATTGACCTGCTTATCCCTGATATTAGCTATCTCCTGGCCAGACAGAAGAATGTGAGGGGGATAGTGATTACACACGGCCACGAAGACCACATTGGGGCACTCCCTTACATTTTGTCGCGCATTGCTCCTCCTGTTTATGCTACCAGGTTCACTCGAGAACTGATTCTTGTGGACCTCAAGCAGCGCGGGGTGAAAACTGACGCGAAATTGAATCTAGTCAGCCAGGATAGCAGGATTACACTGGGCAAGTTCGCCATAGAATTCTTCTCCGTGTGCCATAGCATTCCAGATTCTGTGGGACTGGTAATTCACACTCCGCTGGGAATTGTGGTCCACAGCGGTGATTTTAAAATTGACCACACCCCGGTCAGTGGCGAGCCTACCGATTTTAGTCGGTTAGCTACGTTAGGGGCGAAGGGCGTTTTGCTTCTCCTTTCTGACTCCACATACGCCGAGCTTCCCGGGTATACTCCTTCTGAAAGAGTGGTTGCCGACACTTTGGACCGGATTGTAAGTGAGGCAAAGGGTAGGGTAATCGTAACTACATTCGCTTCTCTGATATCTCGCATACAACAGGTGCTTGAGGTTGCCGTTAAGCATGGCCGTCGTGTATTTATCATCGGGCGGAGCATGAAGGAAATAGTGAGCATGGCCTTGAAAACAGGTTATCTCACTGCTCCCCCCGGTATCATGTGTCGCCTGGATGAGCTTAAGACTTTGCCTGCCAATCGAGTTATTGTGCTGAGCACGGGCAGTCAAGGCGAGCCCACTTCTGCCCTGGTGCGCATGGCTAATCGCGACCCCAGCAGTCGAATCCAGATAATGCGCGGCGACACAGTGGTGATTTCGGCAACACCTATTCCCGGTAACGAGACATTGGTCAGCAAGACTACAGACAGCCTTTTCCGCCAGGGAGCCAATGTAATCTATGACAAGCTGGCCCAAGTTCATGTCCATGGCCATGGTAGTCAAGAGGAATTGAAGCTTCTGCTCAGTCTGGTTAAGCCCAGGTTCTTTGTTCCCGTCCATGGTGAGTATCGTCATTTGAGCCTGCATGCCAGTTTGGCGCGAAGTATGGGCATACCCGAAAATAACGTCTTTGTCCTTGAGAATGGAGATATCCTTGAGCTCGGGCAGGATTCAGGCAGGGTGGTTGCCAGAACTCGCGTGGGACTTATCTATGTCAGCGGATTGACCACTGGCGAGATGGATAGTGGTGTACTTCGGGATCGCAAGTTACTTTCGCGAGACGGCGTCGTCGTGGTGAGTGTTGCCGTTGATCCTGAAGGTGGCCAGGTGGCTGAAAGGCCGCGCATCACGACGCGGGGCTTTATCGATTCCGGCGAAGAACAGGCGTTGATTGAGAGAGGCCGGGATGTGGTGTTGGCTGCTTTGAATAGTGATGAAAGGCGTCTGGGTGACCCGGCCTTCGTTGAGGCCAGAGTAAGAGATTCCCTGAGCGGATTCTTTTACGAACAAATCCATCGCCGTCCTGTCATCATTCCCGTGGTTGTACAGGCAAAAGGAAAGAGTGTAGCGGTCGGCAGGCACTAGGAACTGGCGTTGTGATTGCTGACCGCCGATTTCGCGGGGTGTAAGTCGATGTCTAAGGCAAGAAGCGGGTCTAAGTCGCGGCGGACTGCAAAGGAAAGCCGGCCGGCGCGGCAGGGATTCTTGGGCTTTATCACTTCACCGGTAGTACGAAGGATCCTCTTAGTTGTCCTGATAGTAGTCTTACTATATGTGCTGTGGGATGACATACTGAGCCTGTTTGGCTATGGATTAGTAATAGTAGCCATTGCCGTGGGGTCGCTGATCTGGCTAGCATCGCGGCGGCAGTTCTCTATCGTCAAACATAGGTGGAATTGGGTTCTGGGGGGCATTAGTTTGGTCCTTGCGGTATGGGGGCTTCTTTCCTTTTTCCCGGGAGAAGGCGTCTTAACCACGCTGGGAGGGAGGATTGGACAAGGCATAATAGGCTCTTCTGCTACCGTGGGAGCGCTTCGAGTGCTTGGACTTGTCGTCCTGGGTATTGTTTTTATCATCCCCCGGCAATGCTGGAAAGCTGCTAAGAATGGCTGGCATCTCTTGCTCAGAGCTTTCCGGCTCATTCGCGGGGCCATTTCCCGACGTAAAGCTGGTGCCAAAGCTATGCCTGTTGAAGCTGTCTCCCCTCAGGCGGGACCGCCTGGTGAAATGGAAGCTGCCGACACTAAGCGTCGCGAACATCCGGCGCCTCCCGTGTGGCAATCAGAACACGAGTCAATTCTTACACCGGGAGGATGGCATCTCCCACCGATTGATATCCTGGAGAAACCTGCCGAGATGAAATTGGACAGGGATGCCATTGACCAGCGGGCCCGGTTGATTGAAGAAGCGCTGGCGAGCTATGGGGTGGAAGCCAAGGTCACCCAGATAAATATCGGACCTACTGTGACACAGTTCGGTGTTGAGCCTGGTTGGGACAGGAAATATAGGGAAGTGAAGGAAAGGGGGAAGGATGGCAGCTATGAAACAAAGACGGAAGAGGTGTCAAGAACCAGGGTACGCGTAGAACGCATTACTTCTTTGGCTAATGATTTAGCTTTAGCTCTGGCTGCGCCCAACGTAAGGATTGAAGCTCCCGTGCCCGGGGCACCGGTAGTGGGCATTGAGGTTCCTAACACCGTGTTTGGCTCGGTTGCCCTGCGCAGTGCCATAGAGAGCGCTGCCTTTCAGAAGATTAAGGCTCGTTCCCGCCTGGCTATCGCTCTGGGTAAAGGTGCCGGTGGTGAGGCAGTGGCCGCTGACTTAACCAAGATGCCACATTTGCTTATTGCTGGAGCTACTGGCAGCGGTAAAACCGTTTGCCTTAATTCTATTATTTGTTGCCTGCTATTACACAACAGTCCCGATGATATTCGGTTCATCATGATCGACCCTAAGAGGGTAGAGTTGGTGACCTTCAATGTTGTGCCCCAGCTACTTGCGCCTGTGGTCGTGGATACCGACAGGGCGATCAAGGCCCTGAGATGGCTTAATCAGGAGATGGATAGTCGGTATCGCGAGTTTGCTAAGGTGGGCGCACGTAACATTGAGGGGTATAACAAGGACAAGGCATCCGGAGAAGCGTTGCCATATTTGCTGCTCATCATTGATGAATTGGCTGATTTAATGATGACGTCTTCCGACGAGGTGGAACATGCGCTCTGTCGGTTAGCTCAATTAGCGCGAGCTACAGGCATCCATCTCGTCGTAGCTACACAACGCCCTTCAGTAGATGTGGTTACCGGACTTATCAAAGCTAACTTCCCGACCCGCATTAGTTTTGCCGTTACCTCGCAGGTGGATTCCAGGACTATACTGGACATGGTAGGTGCCGAGAAATTGCTGGGCAGAGGGGATATGCTCTACATGCCTACCGAAGCTGGCAAGCCTAAACGTCTCCAGGGGAGCTTTCTTTCCGATGCTGAGATAGAGAGATTGGTGTATTTCTGGGGAAACCAGCGGCAGATTAAGTTGAGCACTGTTGACTTTGATGAAGTGGCCGGCTCGGCTTCAGGCGCAGCGCGGCCCGTCGGGGGACCATCTGACCCTCTCTGGGAGGAAGCAAAGCACCTGGCACAGGAGTACAAACATGTGTCTACCTCTTTCTTACAGCGGCGCCTTCGCATTGGTTATCCCCGAGCTGCGCGCATTATGGAGGAACTGCAACTAGCAGGCTTAGTGGAGCCGGCTCCGCCCGAGACGGAGAAATCCTAAACAAGTATACGCTTCGAAATCCGAATACACATACTCAATTTCGTCTTGATTTTTCGCTACCGGTGCCTTGTATTCGTGTAGGATTTCGGATTTCGCGCCTGGTATTTTCTCTTGCTAGGCGCCAAACTTGTTCAGTTTCAGCGCGTTGGCCATAGCTAGGGGCATTATCTCCGTAGCCGGGAAGCGTCCCATAGCACCGGCAAGGCAGGCTCTCTCGGAAAACTCAGCGACGTTATCGGGGCGACACCATTTGGACTTCAGCATGAAAGGTACCGGGTGCCAGCTGTGCGTGCCTAAGGTTGCAGGGGTAGAGTGGTCCCCTGTAACGACCAGAACATCAGGGTCTAAACTGAGCAAAGTGGGGAGCGCTTTGTCAAGTTCCTCGGCAGCTTGAACTTTGGCCTGGAAGTCGCCGTCTTCGCCTCGAGCATCGGTGTTCTTGAAGTGGACAAAGAAAAAGTCGTGATCGGCGTAGTAGCGGCGCAGACTGTTCATTTCATCTTTTATGCTTTCACCGCCCGGCAATATCTTCATGCCCACCAGCCTGGCCAATCCCCGGTACATAGGATATATAGCAATGGCGGCTGGCTTCAGTTTATAGGTGTCAGATATAGGGGGAATGTCGGGACGGCGGGAAAAGCCCCGAAGAAGCACCATGTTCGCCGGGGATTCGTTTCGTAACAGACTCCGTGCCTGTGATACAAATTCGTTGACGATTCTGGCGGTTTTCTGGCCCTGTGGCGACAACGCCTCTATTTTTCTGGGGGGCACCCCTAATTGCTGGGGGTCAGAATCTCCTAATTCAGGCGACAAGCCTTCACCTCGCAGGATCAGCACAAATCTATGTTCTTTTACCGGCACCACGGAGATCTCCACTCCCTCCACTTTGATATCCTCCAATAAGCGGGATAACACCGTATTCTTGTCCGTAGAAATCCGTCCTGCCCTTCTGTGGGTAATGATTCCTTTGTCGTCAACTGTGCAGAAATTGCCGCGAGCGGCGATGTCGTCTGGCTTCAGATCCGCATCTATTCCCAGGGCTTCTAGTACCCCCCGCCCGATGTTATATCTGACAGGGTCGTAGCCGAAAATGGCCAGGTGGCCTGGCGCACTGCCCGCGGTAATTCCCGGGCTGACCGGGTCACTGAGCCCGCAAATGGAGTCCCGTGCTATGCGATTCAGGTTGGGCTTTGTGGCTGACTCCAGTTCTGTCTTACCGGTTTCGGGATGGGGCAGACCGCCTATGCCATCGATTATCATGAAAACTATTTTGGACGGAGACGCGCGAGATAGTTTACTGATCTGCTCAATCCCGATCATCGTGTCTGCTATTTTACTCGGAGGCATAGCGTAGTTCAAGTTTGCATTTGACGAAGGCCGGCTGGCAAGAATGGGAAATCTACCTATTGACGGAATACTTCCTTTCGTATAATACTAGTAATATCTTAACTAAAGGGGGTGACAATCTATGCATTTCCTTGATGTAATACCTAACTTGGGTGGATTGGGGCTCATAGGGGGAATCATCAGCTTGGTCTTTGGCATAATAGTGATGATTTTCCCTAAAATCCTCAATTATCTGGTGGGCATCTGGCTCATCCTGCTGGGTGTGGTGGCGCTTATTGCCTATTTTACCTAGCCTGAAGTCGGGATGATTTGTGGGTGGTAGAGGGCTAAAGCCGCGGCCTCTCACGGCCTGCTGCAAAAGGAGGCATTTCCCCGGGGGAGAAGTTCCTCTCAGGAGCTGATTGGTGGCTTGGGGAGCATGGCGTTCGGGGGGGCCGTGTTATTCTGGCCGGGCGTACTCTTTTTTCTGCGCGTAGATGACCACACTCTTGGGGCACAGGCGGTTCAGCGGGCCTTCTACCCAGCGGAAGAACCTGTGATTAGTGCGCAGGTCCCATTCTAGAAATT